>CAYSZK010000007.1:0-53234 GCA_964435495.1 uncultured Verrucomicrobiales bacterium | reverse complement strand
AGGTGTCCGACGGGAAACTCACGCTTGTGCCCACTGGCGGCAATGTGAAGTACTGTTTTGTGGAGATCACGCCGGTGACGGCGGCGCGCAAGATCAACTTCCAGCCCCTGGCCTCGGCGGTCCCGCCGGGCTACGACATCGACGCGGGCAACCTCTACGGGGCGCGCACCAACGGGCAGAGCTATGGGTGGAGCCAGGACGTGACCATCAACACCCGCGACCGGGGGGCGCACGCCGACCAGCGGTATGACACCTGCATCATCGCGCGGTCGGGGACCAACGGCGCCCAGCATGTCTGGGAGCACGCCCTGCCCAACGGCACCTACAACGTGCGGCTGGTGTGCGGCGACGCGTCCTTCACCGACAGCACGCACAACCTGGCCATCGAAGGGACCGCGTGCTCCGATCCCACGCCCAATTCCGGGAACTTCGAGGAGTACAACGTGACGGTGGAGGTGTCCGACGGGAAACTCACGCTTGTGCCCACTGGCGGCAATGTGAAGTACTGCTTCCTCGAGGTGAGCGGAGGGTAGGTCCAGCGCCGAACCCGTGGAGGAGGCGGGAACGACGCAGGATTTGGTTCGCGGGGCAGGCGCCCCGGCTGATCTGGGCGAAGGCGCCGCGGACTCTGGGGAAGTCTGGTCCGGGCCGGCGGCGGCGGGTTCGGCGGACTGCTCGCCGTCGCGTTGAGAAAGGGGCTGCCTATCACCCGGATTTACAACCCGCTCCCCTTCTGCTATCCAGACCCACACCCCAATGCACCCCCTGTATCCCCCACGCTCAGAACCGCCGGGCCCTGGTGCATCCGGTACTCGCCGGACTCGACAAAGGCGAATGGACCATCGAGCCGCTGGCTGCGCAGGCGAACCGTTCCAAAATCGAGCGGAGGGGCGTCTTGCGGCAAAGCCCGCGCTGACGATGGGCCCCCGAAGCAGAATGAGCTGATTCTATGGGCAAACAGACGCTTTTAACCCTGGCGCTTTCCCTGGCATCAACCGCCGCCGGCTTCGCGGCGGATTCCGACCGCCCGCGCCCCAATCTCCTGATCATCCTCACCGACGATCAGGGATACGGCGACCTTTCCCTGCACGGCAATCCCGTCGTGCAAACGCCCCACCTCGACAGGCTGGGGCGGGAGGGGGTGCGCTTCGACCAGTTCCATGTCACTTCCATGTGCAGTCCCAGCCGGGGCGCTCTGCTCACCGGCCGCCACCCGCTTGCCAATGCCGCCATGTCCACCGCCCACGGCCGCAACACGCTGCGTCCCGGATTGCCCACCCTGCCACAGGCCCTCAAGGACGCGGGCTACCGCACGGCGCTCTTCGGCAAGTGGCATCTCGGGCGCAATTGGCCCAACCGTCCGACCGACAGGGGATTCCAGCGATTTTACGGGTTCCAAGGCTTTGGCCCAACCGGCATCAGCAGCCGCTGGAACTCCGATTATATCGACCCTTGGTTCCTGGACGGGGACCGCGAAATCCAGGCGCGGGGATTCTGCACCGACATTCTTTTCGACGAAGCGATGAAGTGGATCGGCCAAGCGAACCACGCAAAACAGCCCTTCTTCGCCATGATCGCCACCAACGCGCCCCACTTCCCCTTCTGGGCGCCCAAAGAACTCGCGGCGAAGTTCGCGCACACCAAGAACCCCGAGTTCTTCGCCATGGTCGCCAACCTCGACGCGAACGCCGGGCGCATCGAGCGATTCCTGGCGGAGCACGGCCTGCGCGACAACACCATCGTGGTCTTTCTCACCGACAACGGAACCGTCGGCGGCGCATCAACCTTCAACGCCGGTATGCGCGGCCACAAGGCGACCCCATGGGAAGGCGGGCATCGTGTGCCGCTCTTCGTCCGCTGGCCGCGCGGCGAGATCGAAGGTGGCCGTGAGATCGACGGGCTCGCGGACGTGACCGACCTGTTCCCCACCCTGCTTGAGCTTTGCGGCGTCCCCATGCCGGCGGAAGCCCGGCCCGATGGGATCAGCCTTGTGCCGGCCCTGCGCTCCCTCTCCCCGCTCCCTGAGCACAGAAAGCTGGTCATGCAAATCTACCAGGGCTCTCTCAACCCCAAAACGGCATGCGTCATGTGGCGTGGCCTGCGTTTTCTCTGGCAAGACGCCCTCTACGATCTCGCGGCCGATTTCGGACAGGAGACCAACATCGCAGAGAAGCTCCCCGGGAACTTCGAACTCATGAGAGAGCACTACCGGCAATGGTTCGCTCAGGTCGAGCCCGCCACGCGGGAGATTCTTCCCGAGCACATCGGCCACGCGCATCAGCCGGAGGTCATCCTCGATGGCAGCATGTGCCCAAACGGCACGGACGGCCAGGCCGGTGTCCGCCGCGCCCTTCCCGACAAAGGCGGCATGCCGGGACCGTGGCACGTCCTCGCCCATCACGGCGGGCGCTACCGCATCACGTTGCGGCGATGGCCGCTCGAATCGGGGCTGAAACTGGCCGAGGGCGCCCCCCCGTTCGAAACGGCGTGCAGCGGCCCGCCCGAACCCGAAGGCGTCGCGCTCCCCATCACCCAAGCCACCCTTGAGGTGGACGGCAAGCGGCTCCGCCAGCCGGTCGGCGAAGACCCCGCCGCCATCGCTTTCGAGACGACCCTCGACGCAGGGGCACACACCCTGCTCGCGCGGTTCTACGGCCAGAACGAGACCCCCCTCTGTGGCGCGTTCTACGCGCATGTGGTTTGTTTGGACGGCCCCAACGCCGTCCGGGCAGGCACGGCGAAACCCATTCCCGCACAGACCTCAGACCCGAACCCGTGAAGGCCACTCCCGTCAGCTTGTCCGAGCCGGGCCTCCATGTTATTCCGCCATCGGCGGAGGCGAGCAGAGGAAAACAGCGGAATACTCCAAAGGGGCATCGAGAAAAAAATGAAAAGACTCCCGCCACCCCTCCTCACCCTGGAGTGGCCACAATGACACACTTTATTATGAACATCATCCGTCCCATCGTCTTCGCATCCTTTGCTGTGGCGGCCTCTCCCGTCCGTATCGCCAAGGGCGAAGAACAACCCTCCTCCCAGCCTGATAAACCAAATGTCGTTCTGATTCTCGCGGACGACAGCGGCTTTTCCGATCTTGGCTGTTATGGGGGCGAGATACACACTCCGAACCTCGACAAGCTGGCGGCCGACGGGCTCCGGTTCACGCAGATGTATAATACTGCGCGCTGCTGGCCGACCCGGTCGTGCCTGTTGACCGGCTATTATTACGAGCAGACAACGTCAACGAACTTCCCGGCATGGGTGCGCACGCTCCCGAAACGCTTGGGCGAAACAGGCTACCGCTGTTTCCATACCGGCAAATGGCATGTCAAAATATCGCCGGAGGCGGCGGGCTTTCTTTCCGTCCGCGAGATTCCCAAGGCGGCCGCCGGAGCCTGGCCGGCGACGGACGGCGATTTGGATTTCGATTATCCGAGCAGCGAAGCGATCACCGAGGCGGCGCTCCATTTTCTCGACGACCACTCCAAGAAGCATGCGAATCGGCCGTTCTTCCTGAACATGGCCTATTACGCCCCGCATTTTCCGGTGCGCGCCCTTGAAAAGGATATCGCCGGGTACAAAGGCGCGTATGACGCGGGCTGGGAGGAGATGCAAAAACGGCGGGGGGAACGGCTCAAGGAACTGGGGATTGTGAACTGCGCCATCGCCCCCATGGAAAAGTCTTTGGTAAACAACGCGGCGACAAAGTCCCATTTGCCACAATATGGCCCGGGCGAGATCACCGAGGTTGTCCCATGGGATACCCTCACCTCCGAACAAAAGCGGTTCCAGGCAATGAAGATGGAAATCCACGCCGCAATGGTCAGCCGCATGGACGCGGAGATCGGGCGAGTGATCGGGAAACTCAAAGGCATGGGGGTCTTCGAGAGCACGCTCATCGTTTTCCTTTCCGACAACGGCGCAAGCCCGGAAATCATGATCCGGGGAAAGCTCGGGCACGACCCCCAGGCGCGGCCCGGTTCGCAGGAGACGGAGTATTGCATCGGGCCGGCCTGGGCGACCGCATGCAACACGCCGTTCCGATATTACAAAATGAAAACCCATGAGGGCGGGATAGCCACTCCCGGGATTTTTCATTGGCCGAAGGGGATTGCCGCAATGGGCGAGCTCCGGCATGTGCCGGCCCATTGCGTTGACATCGTCTCAACAATTTACGATTTGGCCGGGCTTCCGCCTCCAGATGGCATCCACGGAGCGCCGCCCAGTCCCGGACGCAGTCTCGTTCCGGCGTTCAACAAGGATGTCGGGTCCTTGCACGACGAGTTGTTCTTCAGGCATCAGGGAAAAGCGTTGCGCGTCGGGAACCTCAAGATCACGTCGTCAAGCGCGACCGGTGACAAGTGGGCGCTGTTCGACATGACAACCGACCGCTGCGAACAAGTGGATGTAAGCGCGTCCATGCCTGAAGTGAAAGAGCGCATGGTGAAACGGTGGAACGAACTTTACGAGAACTACGAACGCCAGTCCGGGACCAGGAAGGATGCCAAACCAGGAGATACCCGCTGAAATGGAACTGGCCGGACGATTGGGAGTGTTATCGGCACTCACCGTGGTTGCCCCCGCCTGTCGCCGGGGGCTCCAAAGGATATTGAAACAACTCAACGGAACAGGCGCAATGTGGTGGGAATCCGCATGAACACCGTGATGGGGCCGGCAATCGCCCATGCGCTGTATCCGCCTTCCGCGGTTCACAGTCCCTGGCAGAGTTGGGTGAAGGCGCCGCGGATTTTGGGGAAGCCGGGACCGAGCCAGCCGCGGCGCATGGCGAATCCGCGGACATGAGGGGAGCGGATGACCTCGGCGCCGGCGGCGAATTCAACAAACAGCTCGCCATCGCGCGCGTAGAAGCGGTGCGCCTGGGTTTCGGGGTCCAGAATCCAGTATTCCATGACGCCGTGCTCTTCGTAGGCGGCGAATTTCGGGCCGATGTCGCGGTCGGCGGTGTGGGGGGAGAGCGCCTCGACGACGAGGGTGGGGCCGAAGGCGATGACGGCCTCGCCGGCGCGGGCGGCTTGTTCCGAGGTAAGAAAAACGAGGTCGGGGAGGAAGAGATTGCGGGCGCTGAGGCGCACGGCGACAGACTCGCGGTAGAGGACCCCGAGGTCGTGCTCCTCGATGTGGAGGCGCAGGAGATTATCCACAAAGTTGAGCAGGCTGGCATGGCGCAGGTTGACTGGTGAATGCATGAGTTTCTCCCCATCAATGAGATCGGCATGGACGCCCGGCTTGAGCCACTCGAGGAAATCCTCGGAGGTCCAGAGGCTGTGCTCGGCCCGGTTGCTGGACGAGACAAATGTCGGCATGGAAAAAGCCTAGCGCCGTCCGCGCGATAAGGCAATGGCCGTCCGCGGGGCATGGCCGTCCGCGGGGCGCCGGTTTGGCGGATTCCCGTTTCGCGCATTGTTCTTGAAACTTTCGCGCGAAAGGGTGGTATTGCCGGGAAGGAAGCCTTGGCGCCCGCCTCCCTGGTTTGACAGCCGGCGGGGCCGGGGTTTCCGCCGAGAAACCTCCAAGGAAAGGACCGCAGCCATGATCCAGAAACTCGCTCCGTTGTCATTCGCCGTTTGCCGCCCTTTGATGGCGGCCGCCGCCGCTCTGCTGGCCGCGGCGCCGGGACCCGCCCAGGAGCCCGGCCCGCTGAAGGTGTTCTATTTCGGCAACAGCTTCCTGGAGAACTCGGTGCCGTGGTTTCATCCGACGGTGTTCAAGCCGGCCGGGGTGGACCTGACGGTCCAGACCCAGATCGGGCCGGGATGGCAAATCTGGATGCATGTGGACACCTTTTACAAGAACCCGGAGGGCGCGAAGAAGACGCTGGCGGAAGGGGACTGGAACGGGGTGCTGATCCAGCATTTCGGCTCGCATCCGATGCTCAAGGACAACGTGCGGACGACGGTGTTCCACAACCAGGAACCGTTCCCGGAAGCGCGCGACGTGAGCGACCTGGCCAGCGCGTCGGCGATTATCGACGTGTTTCTCTCCAAGCACCCGGACACGGGGCGGGCGTTTATCTACAATTCCTGGCCGGGGATACCGGGGATGGACGAGTTCATGAAGCGGGTGCGGGAGGAAACGGAGAAATCGTTCACGGCCCAGGGCGTGGCGCGGGAGGAGGTGCTGAAAAAGGTGAAGGAACGCAAGCCGACGCTGGAGGAGATGGTCCCGCTGATGCAGCAATATGATTATCCGGCGGCGTGGCTGGCCAAGTATGAGCCCGATCCCACGAAATCGTTCGGGAGCAAGAATTGTCACAGCCGGGATTATGTCTGGGCGCTGATGGACGAGCTGAAGAAAAAGCATCCGAAGCTGGCGGCGGAGAACCGGCTGGCCTTGATCCCGAACGGCGATGTCTTTCTGGCGCTGGACGAAAAGATGCGGGCGGGGAAGGTGCCGGGGATTGCGAACATCGGCTTTTTCTCGCGGGACGGCGGGCACGTCCGGGGCGGGCTGCCGCGCTACACGCTGGCGGCGGCCTGTTTCGCCGTGATGGCGCGGAAGGCGCCCACGGACCTGGACTATTCGGTGTACAACGACATTGAAAACTACAAGAACGAGGTGATGAACAAGATGCCCGGGAAGCTCGGGGCTGGGTACATCCACATGCCGGACGTCGGGGAGATTTTGACGATCACGCCGGAACTGGCGAAGATCGTGAACGAGACGGTGTGGGAGGTGGTGGCCGGGCATCCGCATACGGGGGTCGGAAAGTAATGGGGCGGAAGGCGGGAGATTGGGAAATCCCCCGCAAACGCGCCAACCGCGACACTTTCCGCTTGACCGGGACCTGGCCGGCGGCAGCAAGGGAGCGCGCGGGGAAAAATGCAATCTCCTGGCAGTTATCCATGCGAACCACAATTCTTCTTTGTTTATTATCCGTCTGCGCTTCGGCGGCGGACGACGCCAAATCCCTCCTCACCAAACACGGCATGGACGGCGGAGTGGTCGTGCATCTTGGTCTGGGTGACCAGGCGCTCACCGCCGGTCTGGCGCCGGATGCGCGTTATGTCCTGCAAGGCCTTGATCCCGAACCGGCGCGTGTCGAGGCCACACGCGCCGCCGTGGCCAAAGGTCTGGTGTGGCTTAACGCGGATGGGGGTCTGGATCCCCGGACCGGCAAGCCGCGGAGCCGCAAAGGCATGGATGGCGCCGTCACCTGCCTCGATGCCGCCCTCGCCGATGGCAGCCTCGTCTGCCTCGGTTCACCATGAGCGGAGGCAACACGTCGCATCGCTCAACAACTCCAAAAGCCCCGTCAGGCGGGCCCGGCGGAAAAGAAGAATCCATGAAACAGAAATCCCACCGACCTGTCGCGGCGATGATCGCCGCGATCCACATAATCATCGCCATCTGCACGCTGGCGTTTCCATTGTCGATTGCCGCGGCGGATGCCGCGGCAAAGATTCGTCCCATCAACGTCGCCCAACCCCTTCGCGATCCCGCCATCACCTGCGACGCATCGAGCCGGACTTACTACCTGACGGGAACTGTCGGCACGGAGCGTCCGGATGGCGCCCCCGATTTCGACCGGAACCAGGGGATTTTCCTGTGGAAATCGTCCGACCTTGCCACATGGCATGAGGTGGGATGGATCTGGGAATTCACCAAGCAGAGGAACCAACTCGGCTGGCCGTATCAGCTTGAGGTGGTTATGCCGGCCGCCACGAGTTTCGGCCACGCTTTGCAAGCGGCGGAACTCCATCGGCTGCCCGATCAATGGGTGATCTGCTTTTCCAAGAACGGGATGAATGCGGGTCTGCTCACGGCTCCCGGCCCCGACAAGCCCTTCACCTTGCTGGAAGGTGGTTTCTGGTCGGAAGAACCGACGGCAGGGAAGGCGCCCACGTTTGACAGTTACAAACGCAACAGCCCCTATTCGCACATGATCGCGGGCGATCCTTCACTGTTCGAAGATGAGGATAGGAGCCTCTATCTCGTTTGGGGCGGCGGGGCGGTCGCCAAGCTCAAGCCCGATTTGAGCGGCTGGGCCGAACCGCCGCGCCACCTCCAGTCCGCCATCGTCGGCTGGCCCAGCGCGGAAGGGGCGAGCCTTGTCCATCCCGAGGGGGCTTCGCTCTTCAAACACGGGAAGACCTACTATTTAACGTTTGCAGCCTGGGCGCTTGAGGGTGGGCGGGCGAGCTGCGACACCTGGCTCTGCAAGGCCGCCTCGCTCCTCGGTCCCTACTCGCCACCTATCCGTTTCATCCCAGGCGGTGGCCAGACGAAGCTCTTTGCCGACGTGGACGGACGCCTGCACGCGGCCTGTATGCAGAACAACAAGCCAGCAATCCTGGAAGTGACCTTGCCATGAAACAACTCACAACAAACCTTCTTCTCACCCTGCTCTGCGGTTTTGCCATGTCGGTCGAAGGCCGGCAGATGGTGCAGCCGCTGCTCGACCAACCGCTGCGCGATACGTTCATCGGCAAGGGGGGCGATGGCGCCTGGCTGCTCACCGGTACGATCCCCTCCGGCAAGAACCCCGCCGACTTCGACAACAACGACGGCATCCACCTCTGGACCTCGGCCGATCGCCAGACATGGAAATCACTGGGGCAAATCTGGTCGATCGAAAGAGACGGGCGCCGCTCGCCGAAGAGCGCTTGGCAACTCGAACGCCGGGTTGTTCCCGCAAACCCTGCTGGTCCCCTCGGACGGGCGATGACGTCTCCGGAGATCCACTCTCTCAAGGGGACATATTGGGTCACGTATTCGATGAACGGCCAGGGGGTCGGACTGCTCAAGAGCACCACCGGCAAACCCGAGGGGCCTTATGAAGACCTAGGCCCGTTCATCCGCTCCGCTCAGGGCAGCGGCTCGCTCTTTGCCGATACCGACGGCGCGATTCACCTGCTCTGGGGCGACGGTTGGATCGCTCCCTTGAAGGAAGATTTGAGCGGATTGCAGGGTGAACCGGTTTGGCTGCTGGCTGGAATGAACCAGCTCGAACCGCGTCCGGCCATGGGCGGGGGATTTCATCGGAGCACCTTCGGCGGGCCGTTTCTCTTCAAAGCAAACGACCGCTACCATTTGGTCCTGGCGACTTGGTCGGCCCGGTTGGGGGAACCATGCCATGATGCGGTGATCAGCTCGGCGGAGAAGATCACCGGGCCGTATGGCAGGCCCGTCCTTTTTCTGAACCACTCCGGCGAGACCTCGGTGTTTCAAGCCGACCAGAAAACGTTCATGGCCACCTGTTCCGGTCCCGACACGCTCTCGAATTTCCGCGACCGGCCGGGCGTGGTTCCCTTGGTCTGGCAAAAGGATACCCAGACCTTCATGCGCCAGCGGTGCGATCACTTCACCGAACTCGGGCCGTGGGACAAGGTCACCCGTATCGAAGCCGATCTTGGCGCGGATCCTGAGGTGATTTATGTGAAGGACGGCTATTATTATGCCATTGCCTCGAATTCGTTAAAGATTCTGCAAGGCACAGTGAGTTTGTTCCGCTCCAAGGACTTGTTTTCAACACAGCCGTGGGAGAGGATCATTGTCTCGACCGCAGAGAAAGTGATTGAAGATGCGCGCTGGCCTCAAGACTCCAAGCCGGGCCGCGATGATCCCGACAAGGTGACCTTCTGGGAGGGAAGCCTCATGTGGCATCAGGACCGGCTCTACATCGCCGCCAGCCTGCAGGGATTGAAAACCCCCGGCGGCAACAAGAACGGGATCGGACTCTGGCGCAGCGCCGTAGGCGGTGGCGGCCCGCCGTATGAGTTCATGGGGCGCATCGCGAACAACGATGGATTGGCCATGTTCAGCGACACCGACGGGAAAGCTTATCTGCTGACCGGTTTCGGTTATCTCAAGCGGTTTAAAGACGACATGACAGGACTGGACGAATCCTATCCGAGCGTGAATACCGTTTGGGACGACGGCCAGCAGATCAATTACGATTGCGGTTGGATGATCATCAAGGTGGGCGGCAAATACGTCAAGCTCGGAGAATACGTCCACACCAGCTACTGCACGAGCTACGGCGTGGCCGACCGGATCGAGGGGCCCTATAAATACATCGGCATCGCCCATCCCCATGGGGGCAATGCCAGCCTCTTCCAAGACAAGGACGGCCAATGGATCAAGGTCGGCTTTGGCAACACCGATTTCGCCTATCCGCTCGACGGACCGGACAGCGGCGGTCGCTTCCTCGACCCGATGCACGTCGAGGTCAAGGGCGGCGAGGTGATCATCGAGCCGGTGTGGCGGCGAGCAGCACGGAAGTGATCTGCCAAAGAAATAGTGGTTGAAGCGCGTAACCCCCGCTTGCGGTCTGTGTACCCGTGGTGTATGAAGCCGCTGGGCCACAGGAGAAACCAATGAAACGCACGCTGTCACCCCCCGCCGCCAGCGCCCCGGCCATGGCCGCCCGCCTTGCCGGCCAGATCAATTCGTCTGGCCATATCGGCGGTCCCGCGAAAGGCGGAAACCGCGTCATGCAAGACCGTGACCCGGTGCGTCCGATGCCCGGCCAGCCGCGGCGCGATCCGTCGATCTACCGGGGGCGGACGGCGTCCATTGCCTCACGGGAATGGAGGCTGGAAAGGTGTCGGGTCGGCGGCGTCAGCGGCGGCCTCCCCGGAAACCTTCTCCCCGGAAAGCTGAACACGGAAACCTGACATGAAAACAACCCGCCCTCCAGTTGGTCCAACGATCGTCCGCCGCGCGGCCCTTGCGGCTTTTGCCGCGTGTCTTGCCGCGCGGGCGAGTGCCGCGGACATTCCCGAGACCCCGCAGCCGCAGAAGGTGGCGGTGTATTATTTTGGCAACAGCCTGACCGGCTCGACGATTCCCGACCTGCACACGGGGCTGGGCAAATCGAAGGGCAAGGAGTGGGTCTGGGATTTGATGGCGGTCGCCGGAGGGCAACTTTGGCAGTATCGGGACCAGTTCGAGCTTGACGCAAAGCTTGGGCCGGTGGGCGAGTTCACGCTGGATCCGGAGCTGGCGAAGAAGGCGCCCCACGCCGCGCAGAAGTTCCTATCCGGCGCGTGGGACGCTGTGGTCCTGCAACCGTTCGCGACCAAGCTGACGGTTGTCCAGAACGAGATGTGGGGAAAAAAATACGAGACCGACCGCGACTTCGGCGACGTGGCCGCCGCCAAATATCTGATTGACCTCGCGCTCAAGAAGAATCCGGCCTGCCGGATTTATATCTACCAGGATTGGCCGGGGCTCGCGCTGGCGGGCGGGGAGAGCGGGCGCGCCGCGGAGGGCGTGGGCAGGACCGGGAAGGAGCTCAACGCCGCCCAGATGCTCCCGATTGCGCGCTCGTTCGATTTTCCGCGGGAATGGCTGCGGCGCGACGATCAGGCCAAGGATGCCTGGATGAGCGGCGCCCAGTCGCGCAGCTACGACACGAAATTGTTCGGCGAACTCGTCAAGGCGTATCCCACGTTGTGGGAGGAGGGGCGGCTGCGGATGATTCCGGTTGGGGACATCTACCTGGTCCTGGACCGGAAGATGCGGGCTGGGCTTGTTCCCGGCGTGCTGAACATTGGGGAATATTACACCGACACCCTGCATCACCGGGCGGGCATGCCGGCCTACACCTGTTCGGCGGCGTTTTACGCGATGTTGTTCGGAGACAAGCCGCACGGACTGGATTACACGCCTTACAACAGCGAGGAGAATTTCGGCAAGGATTGGGGCAACGGCAAAGACGAGCACAATGACTCGGGCGTGCCGCTGGAGATCACGCCGGACCGCGCCGCCGCGATCAACGACACGGTATGGGAGGTCGTCCAGGCGCATCCGTTCACGCGGTTCCCGCCCGGCGGCTCGGAGGCGGCCCTCGCCAAGGTTGAGGCGGCGATCTCCGTGCCGGAACCCTTGCGCGTTCTCGAATACGGCTACCAGGCCGGCTGGTCCGCCATGCCGTTCTGGCAGGGGGCGCTGGACCGGACGGCGGGCAAGGCTACGGCGTGGACACCGGTCCTGCAGAGGGAAAACTGGATTCAAGGCGGCGGTTGCGAGTGGCTGGCGCAAGTGTTCCGTGAGAAGAAACATCCCTACGGATTCCCGCAATATTTCATGGACATGGACGAGCCGTATTGGGACGGGCCGCTGCGGCATCAGGGGCTGTGTTTGCAGCCGGCGGGGGCGTCGGACAAGGAGATCGATGCGTTCACATTTCTCGCGGGGTATTTTCTGGAGAAACGGCCCGCGGGCTTCCTTCTCGGCTATTTCCCGTGGCCGGGCATCCCGGAAGCGGCGGCGTTCAAGGCCGGGCAGAAGCTCGAGAAATGGCAATTGATCCCCGAAGAACAGATGGGGGTGATGCGGAAGGGGTTTGATTACGCGGCGGCGTGGAACGCGCCGGGGGAGGCGGCGTCCACCGCGGCGGGGATGAATGCGTTTGTGGAAAAGCTCCAGGCCGCGCACCCTGAGATTGCGGCGAAATTCCGCCCGATCCCGGCGGGGGCGTTGCTGGCGGCGCTGGACGCGAAGCTCAAGAAGGGCGCGTTGCCGGGGGTGTCCGGCGCGGGGGACTTTTACAAAGACGACGTCACCCTGCGCACGGGCCTGCCGCGGTACGCGCTGGCGGCGCTGCGGTTCGCCGTGGCGCACAAGGCAAATCCGAAGGGGCTGGACGCCTCCTTTTTCAATGAACCAAAGGTCTATCCGCCCGATGGAATGGACCCGGAGAAGAAACGGGGCAAAGGGCGGGCGAACGCGGTGGTGCGGGACGAGGATTATGACAACGGCGCGCACTTTCCCATCACGCCGGAGGGCAAGAAGCTGGTGGATGACACCATTGCCGAGGTCATCAAGCGCTGACCAAAATCGAGAACCCCAAGGAGACCCATGACCATGAACAAATGTTACTATTGGCAGGCCATCATGGCGGCGGCGTTGCTGGCGGCCGGCGCCGGGGACGCAGGCGCGGCGGAGGCGCGGGAAATCAAGGTGGGCCGTCCCTTGCGCGACCCCGCCATCACGCGCGACGCGGCGAGCGGGCTCTATTATTTGACCGGGACCGTGGGCACGCCTGGGCGGGATGGGGCGGCGGATTTCAGCCGGAACGCGGGCGTGTTCCTGTGGAAATCCAAGGACCTCGAGAACTGGGAGGAGATCGGGCTGGTTTGGGGGTACGAAGATGGGCATGGGAACACCCTGTTGCGCTGGGTTACCCAGCTTCAGCCGGTCTTCAACCGGCCCGGGGAACGCCTGGGGCACGCGTTGGCGGCGGCGGAACTGCACGCGGTGAACGGCAAATGGGCAATCGCGTTCTCAAAGAACCACTGGCACAGCGGCCTTCTGGTGGCGGACGCGCCGGCGGGTCCTTTTCGGTTTGTCGAGGGGTATCCGTGGGACTCGAAGCCGCCCAGCAAGGGCCCCAATTTCGCCGGCGCCGCGGTGTCGCCCCATTCGTTCATGATGGCGGGCGACCCTTCGCTGTTCACCGACGCCGACGGCGCCGTGTACATGGTCTGGGGCCCGGGATGGATCGCAAAGTTGAATGCGAGCCTCGACCGGTGGGCCGAAGAGCCGAAGGCCTTGCAGGCGGCCATCGAGGGGTGGCCGAACGCCGATCTGCCCTTCGAGATGTCCGGGGAGGACGGCGCGAGCGTGTTTCAGAAGGGGGGACGGTATTACTTTTCGTTTGCCGCGGCCGTCGAGCGCGGCGGCAAGCGCCAGACCGGCACGCTGGTCTGCGGGTCGGACAATCTCTCCGGCCCCTTCTCGAAGCCATCGGTCCTCATCGAAGGCGGCGGCCAGGCGAAGTTTTTCGAGGACGCGGGCGGGATATTCGCTTCGTGCATGAAGGACGGCAAACCGGTCATCGTTCCGGTCGAGTTGAAGTGAAAGGAGCGCGGCAATGAGATCGAATTCGGTATTTTTGTTGGGTGCGATGGGGCGTGGCGCCTTGCTGGCCGCGCTGTGGTGGGGCGCCGCCTGCGCGGCGCGGGCGCAATATTGGGTAACCCACAAACCGGGCGCCGTCCGGGAGACCGTGGCCCCGCTGATGGATATTCCCCTGCGCGACACGTTCCTCACGCGGGCGCCCGATGGGCGGTGGTATTTGACCGGGACCCGGCCGTCGGCCAAGGACGCCGCGGACTTTGCCAACAACGATGGGGTCGAAGTCTGGGCGTCAGCCGACCTGAAACAATGGGAATCCCTGGGCCAGGTTTGGTCCATCGAAAAGGACGCGAAAAAGTCGCCGAAGAGCGCCTGGCAGATCGAATATCGGGCGGACGCGAACGAACCCGAGAAGACGCGTTGCCGGGCCATGACGGCGCCGGAGATTCATTTTTTGAAAGGGGGTTGCTACCTCACCTATTCGATGAACGGGCACGGCACGGGCCTGCTGAAGAGCACGACGGGAAAACCGGAAGGCCCCTACGAAGACCTCGGCCGGATCACGCGGCAAGGAGGGGGTGACGCGTCGATGTTCGAGGATGCGGACGGCAAGGTGTATTGGCTGTGGGGCGAAGGCTGGATTGCGTTGATGCGGGAGGACCTGGGCGGCCTGGCGGGCGCGCCGGTTTCGCTCCTGGCGAAGATCACCAACGACGGCGCGCCGAACTTCATGCGGATGTGGTGGCAAAAAACGACGTTGCGCGGGCCATTCCTTTGCCGGGCGAACGGACGCTACCTGCTGACGCTTGATACGTGGACCACGCGCCTGACCGGGCCGTGCAACGATTCGCTCATCGCCGGCTCGGACAACCTGATGGGGCCGTACGAACGCCCCCTGATCTTCGGCAACCACAGCGGCCAGACCTGCATTTTCCAAACCGGCGAAAAGGAATGGGCGGCGGCGGTTTCGGGGCCGGACACCTGGTCGGCTTTCCGGGACCGTCCGGCGATGGTTCCGTTGTTTTGGGAAGACAGCACCAAAACGTTCATGCGCGTCCGGGGAAATCACTACTCCGAGATGGGAGATTTCCACAAGGCCACGCCGATCAAAGTGAAGCCGGGCGCCGACCCCGAGATGCTGCAGGCGCCGGACGGATACTATTACTATATCGCGTCGGCGATTCTGCCGGGGAAACTGCTGCTGTACCGGTCGAAGGCCCTGGACACGGAGAATGACTGGGAGGAGATTCTCGTGGACACCGCCGAGTCCATCGCGGCCAATCCGGCGTGGCCGGCGCAGCCGGTCGAGGGGGGGCAAAAACTTGAGGACCCGAAGACGGCGAACATCTGGGAGGGGAGCCACATGTGGCACAACAACCGGCTTTACATCGCGGCGGGATTGCTGGGCCTCGCCGCGGAGGGGGGCCGGAAGACGGGCATCGGGCTTTGGCGGAGCCGGGAGGGGACCGGCGCGGGGCCGTATGAGTTTGTGGGCAGGATCGCGGAGAACGATGGGCTGTCCATGTTTGCCGACGATGACGGGCGCGCCTACCTGCTTACGGGCTTCGGAGGATTGCGCCGGTTCAAGGCGGACATGACCGGGCTGGATTTGGAGTTCAAGGCGGCCAGCACCGAGTGGGCGGACAAGTCGCAGATCAATTATGATTGCGGCTGGCATTTGCTCAAGTTGGACGGCAAATACGTGCGGTTCATCATCTACTATCTGGGCAGCTATTCCTCGGCGTATGGCGTGGCCGACAAGATCGAGGGGCCGTATGAGTTCAAGGGCGTCTGCATGCCGCACGGCGGGAATTCGCCTTTGTTCAAGGATTTGGCGGGCCAGTGGTGGATGCTGGGCTGGGGCAACACCGATTATTGTGTTCCGTTTGATGGCAGCCCGCCCTGGATGGAACCGATGACCGTCGAGAGCCGCGGCGGCGAACTGGTGATCGAGCCCCGTTACCGGTCCCAGGGAGGAAAGCGGTGAGGCATGCCGCGCCCGGCGATTCCGCCAGGCGCGAGGAACGCGGCGAACCCGGCGGAGCCACGAAAGACACATGAACACCCCTGCCCTCAAGTTCCCGCGTGCCGCGCGGATGCGGCGATGCTGGCTGCTGCCCGCCGCGGCGCTGGCCATCCAGGCGGCCAACGGCTTCGCCAATGACCGCGACTGGCCGAGTGTCGTGCCTGCTTCCGCTCTCGACGTGCCGATGCGGGACGCGGCCATTGTGCGCGGGCCGGATGGTTCCTATTACCTTACCGGCACGCTGGCCGCGGAGTCGGGCGCCCGGCGCGAGCCGCCCGATCTGCGCCCCACCCGGCTCGCCACCGCCGGGTCGAAGCACCCCGATTTCGACAACTGCCGGGTGATCAAACTTTGGCGGTCCAAGGACCTCAAGAACTGGCTGGACCTTGGCGTCGTTTGGGACCTTGCCCGCGACGTTTTCGGTCCCGACGGCGACGCCAACCATGAGCGCGTCAAATGGATGCGCTCGACCCGCTACTCGAACGACCCGCGCGGCGGCGAGGTGAATCTCGGCATCACCGAACCCGAGTTGCATTACATCCAAGGCGGTTGGTATCTTTGTTTCTCGATGAACAACCGGGGCACGGGCCTGCTCAAGAGCAAGACCGGCAAGCCCGAAGGTCCTTATGCCTGCGTGGGGCGGATCACGGCGATGGGCGGTTCACCTTCCATGTTCGAGGACGACGACGGCGTGGTCTATTGGCTGATGGATGGCGGATGGATCGCCCGAATGAAGGACGGCCTCACCGGCCTGGCGGAGGCGCCCCGCCTCATCCGCCCCGCCAACGACCGCCCGCCGGATTGGATGGCCGAGAAAGGCGCGGAAATCTTTCCCGATCACCCGCGTTCCGTCGGCGAACACGGCGCGTTCCTGTTCAAGAATCGCGGGCGTTATTACCTGACCGCCGGGGAATGGACGCGGCGGCTTGGCACGCCCTGCGACGACACCTACATCGCCTATGCCGACAGCCTCGGCGGGCCGTGGAGCGCCCGGCATCTGATGGTTCCCCACGGCGGCGGCGTCACGGTCTTTCAGGGGCCGCGCAACTCGGCCGTTCCGAAGTACAGCTACCCGCAGCGGGCGTTTTTTGCGAAGTCGGTCTCGAAACTGGCCAAACCGCTGGCCGAGGTCGAGAAGGCCAAGGAGGACGCGCCGTTTTACGCGACGTTTTTTGGCAACGACGGGAACGCGATCCTGCGCGACCGTCCGGCGTTCCTGCCGCTCGAGTGGACCGGGCCGGAGCGCCCCGCGCCCCTCCTGTGGGCGGACTGCGAGAGCTACCCGCGCAAGCCGCAGCACGTCATCACCGAGCGCGGCCCGTGGGCGCGGATGCGCCCGTTCCTGGGCGGGCTGAGCATTCGCGACGTACATGTGCGCAAGATGCCGGATGGCCACCTCTACTTGAGCGGCTCGATTATTGGAAAGCCGAAGGAACTCTTTGTGTACAGGACGAAGGACATGCTCACGTGGGAGGAGATCGGCCCGCTCTGGACCTATGACCAGATCGAATGGATTCCGGAGAAGCTGCCGATGCCGGACCTCAAGCCGGGCGAGACGCCATGGCAGCACGTCTTCTGGGATACGCAGGTGATCCACGGCAACGGCACGTTTTACATCGCGTTCGATATCTTCATGCGCGAGGACCACCCCGAGCACCGCGGCTGCGGCGTGCTCAAGAGCGCGTCGGGCAAGATCGAGGGGCCTTATGTTTCGCTCGGCAAAGTGGGCGGCCAGCTCGGGCAAGACTCCGGCCCGATCATGCCGAACTTTTTCCACGGCCCGGACGGCCAGCTTTACGCGAAGAACTGGCTGGACTGGAAGCAGGTCGTCGCCAAGGCCGACCTCGAAACGCCAGGCTGGAAGTGGGACTACAAACCCGTCGATGGCGGCATCTACAAGCACATCCCCCGCATGGACCCCTTCGGCATCGAGGGCGTGGACGGCAAGATTCTTTTCACCACCGCCGGCAACGGCCCCGAGTCCCGCCCCTGGCCGGCGTGGAGCGACGAGTATTCCTACGACGTCAACTACGTGACCGCCGCCACCCCGTGGGGGCCGGTGGTCTCGGAGAAGATGCGCACGATCCCGCACGCGGCCGCGGCCAATTGCTTCCAGGATTTCGAGGGGGCATGGTGGCGGGTTTTCTTCGGCTCCGACGGCACGTCGGCGTGGAACGACCAACTCGGCTTCCTGCCCCTCGAACTCGAGCACGACGGCAACGAGCTGATCGTCCGCGTCCCCGAACCCAAGGAACTCGATGAGCGGCGGCTCAGAATCATCGGCGGCGGGAAGGTGGCCGAAATCAGGACCGTTCAGGAAACTCTCAAACCATGACTCTGGAAGACGGCGGACGAGCGGGGAATCCGCCGGCTTCTGAAACCCAAAACCCCGCAACCAACCCAATAACCAGATGAAAAGCCAAATCCCCAAAACATCCTCCACGACAACGGCGGCTGCCGTTGACCGCCGCCAATTCCTCAAGACCGCCGGAACCGCCGCCGGGCTCGCCTTGCTGCCCCGGCGCGTCTGGGCGGGGGAAGCGCCCGCCATCCTGCCGGTGAAGAACCCGAACTCGAAACTCCAGATCGGGGTGGTTGGGCTGGGCGGCATCTCCGGCGGCCACCTGCTGGGCCTCGCGCGGGACGAGCATCTGGTGGCGCTCTGTGACTGCTACCCGGAACGCGTTACCGCGAAGATCGACATGATCAAGGGGTTCGAAATGAACAACGTGAAGCCCGAGGACATGAAACAGTTCGTGGATTACCGCGAGATGCTCGCCCAGATGGAGGGCAAGCTCGATGGCGTGGTGGTATGCACCCCGGACCACAACCACGCGGTCATCGGCATCGATTGCATGAAGCGGGGCATCCACGTTTTCATCGAGAAACCGTTCGCCCACAACATCAGCGAGGCGTTCGCGCTCCGCGACGCCGCGCGAAAATACAAGGTGGCCTCCGCCCAGGGCAACGAGGGGCACACCTTCGAGCCCACCCGGCGCGCCATCGAGATTCTGCAAGCCGGCGGGATCGGTCCGGTGCGCGAAGCCTGGCACTGGTGCGGGATGCGCTCGATTGGCGGCACGGAAGAGGGGCTGGAGAGCGCGCCGATGGCCAGCGTGGACGAACGCTACCGCCTCTGGTCGGTGCCCTTGACCGAGGAAGCCGCCTTCGTGAATTACAAATACGCGCAGGGCGCCGGCACGGACGAACTGTCGAAATGGTATTGGAACTGGCACGCGGACCGGCGGTTTGGCAGCGGGAGCATTGGCGACTGGGCGGTCCACATCACCGACTCGGCGTTCTGCGGCCTGCGCATCGGCGAGGCGCCCGGCTGGACGGTCGAAAGCGTCGAGCGCCAGTTTGGCGGCGAGCGGTTGCATTGGAAGATGGAGGTCTATCGCTGGACCCTCCCTGCCCGCGCGGACATGCCGCCGCTGGAGGTCTATTGGCACGCCGGCGTGCGGCCCAAGCCGGGCGCCCAGGTGACCAACGAGTTCCAGAAGGTTGTCGAAGGCGAGTTCAACATGCCGGAGAAGGCGATGGCCTTTCAGAAGGAGCACGATTTCCAGCTGCCGACCGAGGGCGGGCTCTACGTCGGCGAGAAAGGGAGCATGGTGATCGGCGGCTACTCCACCATGATGGCGGTCTTTCCGCGCGAATTGCAGAAGGAACTGGAATCCGTTCCCAGGACCCAGCCGCGCACTGCGATTCCCAAGGGCGTGGACGGCAACCGGGGCGAGTGGTATCACGCCATCCGTACGGGCGAGCCCGCCTCCACAAATTTCGACTACGCCTCGGGGTACGCGGAGTTCTATCTCAGCGCGTTGCTGGCCTCGCGGGCCAAGCTCGGGGAGAAGGTCCAATACGACCGCGCCAACCGGCGCGTCCCCAGCCACCCCGATCTGGAGAAATTCCTGTCGCGCGAATACCGGAAGGGATACGAGATATGAGAAGGGGGACACCGAAACGCGCCTTCCCAACCGTCCCCGGCCGCGGGGTGCGTGGCGCCAGGGTTGCTTGTGTCCGGCCAGGAGGAATTTTGGTTGGGGACGATTTCGGGCTGTTCAGTCTTCGGTGATTTGGGTGAACTGCCTGGAACAAACGATGAACAAGTCGAAACCGGCGCGGGACAGGATCGGGGAACTTGCGGACCTCCTGGAGGCGCGGCGCGCGGGGGTTGGCGCGCTGGAGACGGTGATGGGATTCGACGGCTTCCTCGACCAGGTGATGCGGGTGGTCGGGGAACGGCGGGGGCCGGGCCAGTTCGCGCCGGTCCCGGATATCGCGGCGTTTTCCGAATGGATTGGGTCGTGCGCGGGCCGGAGCGGGCTGCGCGAGGTGGTGCTGGAGGAGGCCGCGCCTGGGGGTTGCACGATGAACATGGGAGACGGCCTTGCCACGCTTGGCGTGCCGGTGGACTGTTTTGCGGTGCTGGGGACGCCGCCGGACGCGGCGTTCGGGCCGTGGCTGGCGAAGATGCGCTCGGTCCATCCGCTGGATTCGGCGCCGGGATACTCGAGCATCTTCGAATTTGACGACGGCAAACTGATCTTCTGCCGCCTCAGCCATTTTGAGCGGATCCACCGCGGGTTCATGGCGGAGCGTTTCCCGAAGGAGGCCTATCTTGCGGCGTGCCAGAGGGCAAAGGTTGTGGGGTTGACCAGTTGGTCGGTGTTCCCGTTCATGAACGAATGCTGGGAATGGCTGCTGGAGAATGTTTATGGCGCGGTGGGGCACCGGCCCTGGTTTTATGTGGACCTGGCCGATCCGGCGTCGCGGAGCGGGGAGGACAGGCTGGCGATGCTGGCGTTGCTGGGGCGTTTCGAGAAACACGGTCCGGTGTCGCTGAATTTGAACCTGAATGAGGCCAACCATCTCGCGCGCACGACCGGGTTGCCGGCGGCGGGGGAAGAGGAGGCGGAGGTCATGGCGCTGGCGGAGGGGCTGAGGCGGCGGGTGGGAATCGCGGAGGTCGGGATTCACCGGGTCAAGGCGGCCACGGTCGCTTCGGAGCGGGAAGGAGCGCACACGCAACCGGGGCCGTTCTGCGCGCGGCCGAGGAAGAGTACGGGGGCGGGTGACCGGTTCAACGCGGGCTATTGCCTGGGGTTGCAGCTTGGACTTGAACCGGCGGCCCGTTTGTTGTTGGGCGGGGCGGTTTCGGGGTATTACGTGCGGCACGCGGCGAGCGCGGGGATGGATGATTTGATCGGGTTCTTGCGGCGATGGGCGGCGGGCGCCCTGGAGAGCGGCGGGCCGTAACCTTGGCGCGGCGGCGGGTTAGTTCCCGGCATGACCATGGCAACCCTTCCCCTTCTCGCCGCGTTTGCGGCCGTAACGACGCTTCACGCCCAGCCCGCCGCCGCGCCGGGTTTGCCCGACCAGCCGGTTGCCGCCGACAGCCTGGCGCCGGAAGTGTTGCGGGCGTTCCGGGCGCCGTTGGCGGTGGAGGTGACCCGCAACGCGCTGCACGCCGCGCCGGCGCCGAGGCAGAGCTTTGTCTCCGGAATGAACTATTTCCATTCGCTCAACGCCATCAACCATGAGCATGGCGGGTTCGAGCCGATGGCGTTCCGCCCGAAGTTCCGGGCGAAGGCGGACGACCCGGACAAGGTGGTGCTCGACGCGGAACACGCGCAGTCGCTGGCGGAGGGATTCTTCGACGGCGCCCGCGTGCGGGTCTATCAGCCGGTCAACGGCAGGCTGGTCAAAATCCGGGACGGGATCGTGCCCGAGGGGGGGCATTGCGCCACGGGCTGGCTTGAGACGCGGAGCCAGATCACGACGCTCAAGGATAAGACGGCGTTCGCGATGAAGTTGGACGGCAGTTTTTTGCCGGACCGGGACTACTGGTTCTGCGTGAAGGCGGTGGACAAGTTCCAGCAGTATTCGGCGCCGTCCAATGTGGTTCAGGCGCGTTCGGGGGAGGCGAAGGGGCAGAAGGAAGGGGACAAGTCTCCGGGCTGGCATAGGTTCCAGGAACCGCCGCCGGACATGCCGGCGCCTCCGCCCGCGCCGAAGAACCTTGCGGTGGCGCAGGACGGGGAGGACTTGCGGTTCACATGGGACCCGGTGGAGTCGGAGCATTTGCACGGGTACAAGATTTTTGTCTCGCCTGTGGCGCCGGAGCGGCAGAAAGGGTTTTCGTTGAGGCTGGCATCCCGCGCGCCGGAGCCGGAGCGCGTGATCCAGAAGAACGACATTGTGTTCGTGGACCAGATCAAGACGACGCTCAATCCGGCGGATGTTTCGCCGTACGTGAATTGGCCGGCGTTGCGCAAGGCTGGCAGCCCGTTCAAGGGCGTGTTCTTTCAGGAACCTTATAAACTTTGGTCGGATGGATCGGACGGGTACCCGGCGAAGTGGGCGTTCGAAAAGCATCCCGAGCCGGTTCCGGCGGAGTTTACGGGCAAGGGGGCGACCTGCCTGAAGTGGGAGGTTGCGGGGGAGGAGTTGACGGGATTTCCGGTGACACCGTATGGCGGGCGGAAAGACACCTTTTATCCGGCGCTGGAGCCGGGGGAGTACACGGTGGAGGCGTGGGTGCGGGGTTCAGGGAAGGCGCAGATTATTTTCGTCGGCGGGCCGTTTGCGCCCAAGGGTGTGGCGATGCCTTACAAACAGCAGGCGCACCCGGCAAACAAGCTGGACATCCCGCCGGTGGACCTGCCGTTGGCGGGGGAATGGACGAAGGCGGTGGGAACGTTCCGGGTGCCGGAGTATTTTGACGAGGGCCTTGGGTTTATCATGTTGGTTTTCCAGGGGCCGGGCGTGATGCACATGGACAACCTGCGCATCTTCCGCACGGGCGAACCGTACGGACGGTATCCGGAGGTTACGCTGCGGCGGATTCACGAATCGAACATGCGCTTCATGCGGACGCACGAGCTGATCAAGACCTCGTGGGGGTACACGCTGGAAGGGATGACGGGGGCGGCGTGCGGCAACAACTACTCGGCCGGGGTCAGCCACAACCAGACGTTCTTTGCGTTGCTGGACAACATGCGCGCGGCGGGGAACATCTCGCCCTGGCTGCAGATCGAAATGTGCCTGAGCGAGGAGGAGTGGCTCGGGTTCGCCGAATGGTTCTGCGCGCCCTATGATCCGGCGAAGGGGGACACGCCGGAGAAAAAGCCGTGGGCGTTCAAGCGCTGGTCGATGGGCCAGCGGAACCCCTGGATCGACGAGTTTCCGGAGTTTGCGTTTGAGATATCCAACGAGACCTGGAACCAGACGTTCAAGCCCTACGACTGGGATTGGGGGATGGCGATCACCGACGGCGCGACGGGCCGGCGCTACAGCTATGGCGCCACGTACGGGTTGTTCAACGAGTACGTGCTCGGGGTGCTGAAGCGGAGCCCCTACTGGACGGAGGCGGTGGCGAAAAAGACCAAGTCGATGCTGTGCGGCTGGACCGCTGCGTTGCAGTTTGGCAGCGAAGCCGCGCGTCTTTCCCAGGGGGCGGATTCGGTGACCTACGCCGCGTATGTGCACAACCAGGGTCTTGGGGACCCGAAGGTGGCCAGTGATTTCAAGCGGTTCTACGTGATGCAATGGCCGATGAGCGGTGTGGACCCACAGTTCGCGAAGGCCGCCGAGGCGGAGGCGCGCCTGCGCGCGGAGGGCGTGGAGGTCGAGTCCGGCATCTACGAGTATGGGTACGCCTATTTTGTCATGCCCGGCGATCCCAAGGAGGCCAAGGAGACCGACCAGCAACTGGCGCGGAGCATGGCCGGGGCCACGGCGATCTTTGACGCGGCGATGACCGCCTACCGGCACGGTGTTCAGGACCAGGCCTTCTTCACGTTCGGCCACCAGATCGGCGCGTGGGGTTCCCACACAACGCTGGCCTACGGCGGCCACGCCTACCCCTTCTGGAAGGCCCTGACGCTGTTCAACACGCACGGCGCCGGAACGTTTCTGGACACAAAGCTCGCCAGCGTGCCGCGCTGGGATTTTCCGGCCTACGAAACCGAGGACAACATGCACAAAGTCAAACGCGCCGCGATGCCCGGCGCGCCGCTGGTGAGCGCGCATGCAACCGTCAACGGTGGGCGGGTGGCGGTGTTTCTGGTCTCACGGAAGCTGGACAACTTCCCGGTCGCCGGGGATGACGGATTCACGCCCGCGACCTTGCAACTGCCGTTCCCGAAGGCCAAGAAGATCACGCTCCATAAGCTCGCGGGCGACCCGCGCGCCGACGACAGGTTTGAAGAGTTGCACAAAGTGGAGAGCGTCGAGATCCCCGCAACCGCGTTCCAAGGCGCCCTGACCGTGAACGAGAAAACCGGGGCGGACGCGCGCGGCCTGCCGCCGGCATCCATCTTTTGTTACGTGTTTGAAGGGGTGGAGATGGGGAAGGTGAACCTGCCGCCGGTGGCACGGTTCAGCCTGCCGGAGGTGGTGGTCGCGGGCGAGCCGGTGACCATCACAAATCGGAGCGCGAGCGGTGCGGGGGAGGCGTTGTCGTATTCGTGGGACCTCGGAGTCCTGGGCGCGGCCACCGAGCCGCAGCCGTCGGCCACGTTCCCTGAGGCGGGATTCGAAAAGATCGAACAGACCGCGGTGAGTCCGGCCGGGTTGTCCAACAGCCTGGCGCGCCTTGAACAAGTCGTGGCTGTGCGTTTCGGCGGCGCGGTCTGGCGCCCGGGCGCGATGCCGTCCCAGTCTTTGCAAAACGTGCGCGCACGGATCGAGGAAGCCGGGCGGCTCGTCCTGCGCGGCAAGGGGGCGGTGCAGGGCCGGGGAACCTATCCATCGCTCCTGGGTGACCCGCGGTACCGGCGGAATTTCACCCTGGAGGCGGTGATGGAAGGGATCGAGGCGCCGGAAGGAGACGCCAAGGCGTGCGCGGGCCTGGTGCTGGCGGCGGAGTTGAACGAGGGCCTGGGTTTCGGGTGGGGCGACTACAAGGCCGTGGCGACCGTGGCCTCGCTCCTGGTGGCGCCGAACGGCGCGGTGCGCGTGCTGCGCGGGCAGGCGGACCAGACCGCGGAGGTGCTGCCGGCCGGGGCCGTCGTGTTCCCGGCGAAAGTCCGGATTGCGGTGAACGGCGGCGTGGCGGCGGCGTCCGTGGAATTGGGCGGGGCATGGAAACAGGTGGCGGAGTTTCCTTGTGAGAATGGCGCGGGGCTGATGCCGGGGCTGGCCGCGGGTTCGGGCGGCGGCGAGACCAAGGTGACGGTATCGGCGTTGAGCGCGTCGCCGTAGGCGGGGCGGGCCGCGGATAGAGCGCTGTCAATCGCCGTAGTCGAGCAGGTATCGGTTGCTGATGGCCTTGAACGAGACGATGTGCGGATGTTCCGGGGTTGGGATGGATTTGCAGACGATGCCTTCGCGGCACGGGGAGTTGAAGCCGGGACCTTCGGCGGCGCCCAAAAGGCTTTCCAGGTTGGGTTGCTCGGCCAGGATCGGGCGGACGCCAAGGATCGGGACATGGCTGATGGGCGGCCCCGGTGCGGCGGCTTCGAGGGCGGCGAGTGTGCGCAGGCGTTCGCTGTGCGGCAAATGGCATCCGGCGTCGATGTCGAAGATGTCGAACACGAACAGGCGCTGGCCTTGGATGCGGTCGCGGTTGCGCTGGATGCTTTCCCCGCAGGCTTCCCCCTGAAGGGCGAGGTTGCGCCCAAGCGCGGAGAGCCGTTCCCTGAGGCGCAAACCGCGCGCGATGGACCAGAGCGTGTTGTCGTCCGACTCCAGGAGGTCGAGGTTGCGGGAGCAGACCCCAAAAGTTCCGCCGCGCCAATAGGCTGTCATGCTTGCGCCGTCCATTTTGACCGTCACCTCGAAATCCAGGCTGCGGCAACTGGTAAAGATTTCCGGAAGATTTTGGATGCGTTCCTGGTCGGACCGCGGAATCCACGAGGGAAACCGGCCCCTGGCCTTGCCCGCGAGATTGGCGGGCAGGGGCGGCTCGTACAGGCGGACGCGAAGGAAAGCGGTGACATCGGCGCCGGGGGAAGGCGCCGTGATCTCGGGGAAGAGGGTGAGGGGCAGGAGCAGGCCCTGGGATAACTGGCCTTTGAACCGGGCGGTTCGCAGCCGGAATCCCTCCTGGTCGAGCATCTTGCGGAGGCAGGAGGGACGGAGAAATTCGTAACGGGTTTCGATGGGCAGGAAACTGTCGATTTCAAAATAGACACCAAGGTCGCCGGCGGCGAACTCGCCTTTCTTGACCACGCACTGCCAGCCGCGAATGGTGGCGGCTTCGATGCGGTCGGCGCCTGGGATCGGCGCGAGCGCCTTGACCATTTCGACGGTTGCGAGTTTTCGGTCCATGATTTCCTCCACGGATGGGGTTGGCGGAATATAACACCTTCCGAAGGACCGTCAAATCCGGTGGCCGCGCGCCGGGGTCAGAGGTGGCCCTCAAAGCCCGTGCTGACAATCACGCCGAACTCCTGCGCCCGTTCGATGGCGGCGGACTGGATGGTAACCGCGACCATGATTTTCTTGTCCGCCTTGCGTCCGGTCTGCTGTTCGAAAAGCCGCACGCTGCGGGCGAATTCGGTGACGTCCGCGCGGCTGGCGTTGGACTTGATTTCGGCGACGATGGTGCGGCCATTGCGCACAAGCACGTCCAAGTCGAAGGACCTCGGCACGTTGGTGAGGAAGCCGTCGGGGTCCTGCCCGCGGAAATGTTCGACCGAATAACCGGCCTCGCGCACGATTTCGAGGATGCCCTGGCGGAACGCTTCTTCGGCGTTCTCACCCCAGCGCTGGCCAAGGACGCCGAACCGCAAGCCCAGCAATTCCCCCTGCTTCAGCGCGTCGCGCGCGATTTGTTCCGTGCGTTTCTGGGCTTCGACGAGTTCCCCGACCCGCACCTCGGTGCGTTTCTGGGCTTCAGCGAGTTCCTGGAGGGATATGGCAAGGGTGTCCACCCGCGCCTCAGTGCGTTTTTGGGCTTCGACGAGTTCCCCGACCTGCGCCTCGGTGCGTTTCTGGGCTTCAGCGAGTTCTTGGAGGGATATAGCAAGGGTGTCCACCCGCGCCTCGGTGCGTTTCTGGGCTTCGGTGAGTTCCCCGACCCGCGCCTCGGTGCGTTTCTGGGCTTCGGCGAGTTCCCCGACCCGCGCCTCGGTGCGTTTCTGGGCTTCGACGAGTTCCCCGACCTGCGCCTCGGTGCGTTTCTGGGCTTCGACGAGACCGGCGACAACCTCCTTGAGGTCGAGGAAGTCCGTGCGGGTCACGGTTTCCTTGAGCTCAGTGTACATCGCGCCGAGGGTGGAGGCCAAAACGTCGGCGGCGTCCGGGTCCATCCCTTTGCTGAGCTTTCGGTACAGTTGATGGGTGTCGATCACTACGGCAGGACACTACCGGAGATTGGGCGCATTGTCCACACCCGGCGATCGTTGGCGGGCTGCGCGGATTCTTCGGGCCGGTCAATCCCAGTCGATGATGACCTTCAAGCTGTCGGGATCGGCCGCGCGTTCGATGGCTTCCCGGATTTGGGTGTGCTTGAAGCGTTCGGTGTCGTTGGTCATGCGGTCGATCCGCGGCAGTTTGTTACCCGCCAGCAAATCATGCGCCAATCGGATGCCGTGCATGCCGGAACCGTGGGTGGCCTGGTAACACTGCAATTTGTAATGGATGTCGTTGTTCAGATCGACTTCGTGGGCGATCCGCGGCTTGCCGGCGGCGCCTTTGACACCGGCATGGCCGTCCATGACGGTGCCGTAGCCCATGAGTTTCACCGCCAGTTCGTACGCGGGCTGGACGGGAGCGTTGACCATGACGAAGTGGGGTTCGTTGAAAGGTTTGCACTCGGCAAAGACGCGCTCCACCACGCCCTCGTCCCAGCGAAGGCCCACGACGCGCCCGTCGGCAAAGTCGCGCAGGACGCGCTGGAGCCGGTCGGCGCCGCGGTTGACGAGGATGATTTTGCGCGCGCCCATGGCCCTGGCGCACTGGAGGGCGTAGGTGCTTTGCGAGCCGGCGCCGATCAGGACCACGATCCGGTTTTCGATGCAATGGTTGACGCGGGTCATGCCCTCCAACGTGCAGGCCAAAGGTTCAAGCTGGCAGGCGTGGTCGGGGTTGAATCCCGCCGGGAACTTCGCGATGGGGCCAAGACGCACGAACCAATCGGGCAGGATCGCGTGCGTCCGGGCGAAGCCGGGGAACTCGTGGCCGGTCGCCTGCGTATTCGGGCAGCTTGTCCAGTCGCCCGTCCCGTGGTCCCCGCAGTAGATGCAGCCGGCGTCGCCGCACGGGATGTCGCAACCGATCCCCACGAGATCGCCGGGCTGGAACTTCTCCACGCCCTCCCCCACCGCATCCACCTCGCAACTTGCCTCGTGCAGGATGAGGGCCGGCCACTTCTTGATGCGCGGCAGGCCGACGCGATAAATGACGACGTCCGACTGGCAGACGGACACGCGCCGGGTGCGGACGCGGATTTCGCCGGGGCCGGGGTTGGGAAGGGATTCTTCGACGGGGGTGAAGGCGCCGCCGGGGCGGTCGAGATAATAGGACAGGCTTTTCACGGAAGGCAGGCGGCCCGGTCAGGGCGTGATTTCGCGGTAGAGTTCCACGCGGGACTCCTCGACAAGGCCGGGGATGAGATTCCCGACGACCTCCTTCACGTAGGCCGCGTTCTTGTGGACCTCGAAAGCCGCGTCATCGTTGAACTTTTCGACCATGGTAAAGCGTCGGGGATTCTCGAGGTTCCGGTTCAGCTCGTAGCGGATGCAGCCCTCCTCGCGCCGGGTCAGCGGCATCAACCCGGCCAGGGCCTTTGCCAGTTCGTCTTCCTTGCCATTCTTGGCCACAAACGAGGCCACACACACCAATTGGACTGTTTTCGGGTTCACGCGGCGATGCTCGCCGGAGAAGGCGCGGCAGGCAACGAAATTGTGGCCCGGCACTTTGGGAACAGGACGGCGCCCGCCCGGCGGACGGAGTTCGTGCTCGCGCCCGCGGGAAGCGGCGTGCAAGAATGGAACCGGAAAGGAACCATATCGATGACACGACATTGGACGGCGGCCCTGGCGCTGGGCGCCTGCTGTGCGGGCGGGCCGGCGGGGTTCGCCGCGGACTGGAACGAGGCGGCGGTGCAGGGGCTTTACGAAGGTTCGTGGAAGGGCGCGGAAGGGGAGGCGCAAGTCGAAGGGCGTTTGATCGCGCTTGGCGACAGTTCGTTCATGCTTCTCGTCCGCGACACGGAAACCCGGCGGAAGGTGCGGCTGGATATGGAGGGCAAGGCAAAGGACGGCGCCCTGGCCCTTGCCGGGCGTTCCGGCGGCGACGCATGGACCGCGGCGTGGTCGGAGGGGAAGCTCGAAGGCCGCAGCGCCGATCCGGCGCGCGCGTTCCGTCTGGCCCGTGTGGAAAAGAAACCACCGACGCTCGGGAAAGAGCCGCCGCCGGGCGCGGTGGTGTTGCTGGACGGGAAGAGCTTTGAGGAAATGATCCGGCCGAACGCCCCATGGTTTGTCGGGGAGATGAGCCGGGATGGGCACAAGGTCTGGGAAGTGCCGGTCCGCACCATCGCACCGGACAAGCCGGACCAGTGGCCGTCCGCGGGGGAGGCTGTGCCGAAGGGTTGGGCGCTGGGGGCGGAGCGGCGGCATGTGGACAGCGTGCTGGGAATCCCCGGGGACGGTTCCGTGCAAATCCCCAAGGGGGGAATGATGTCCAGGCGTGTTCCCGAGGGGAGCTTCGATTTGCACGTTGAGTTCCAGTGCAATTTCGTGCCCGCCGGACGGAGCCAGGGGCGCGGGAACAGCGGGGTTTTCCTGCCGTGCGGAACCGAGGTCCAGGTTCTGGACTCCTTCGGCATGCCGACGTATCTGGGCGGCGGTTGCGGCGGACTCTACAAATTCAAGGACCCGGACGCGATGGATGCCATTGACATCTGGAAGGGGCAGCCGGAGCACGCGTACAGTCTGGCATCCCTGCCGCCGCTGGCGTGGCAGGCCTACGACATCGAGTACCGCGTGCGCGGCGAGGGCGGCGCGAAGGCGGCCTTTCTCACCGTGGTCCACAACGGCGTGAAAATCCATGACAACGTCAAACTGGAAAAGAAGACCGGGAAACAGCCGTTCCAGTTCCAGGACCACGGGAATCCTGTCCGTTTCCGGAACATCTGGTATCTTCCGGCGCCGTAGGGCGCTGGAGGCAAGTGCCGGGCGCCGGAATGCGGCGTCACGGGTGGCGGTTTGCCGGAAACATGATTGACGGCATCCCGGCCATGTCCAAAACTCTCCCAAGCCCAAGCCCCGCGCCGGGCGGAGGCCCCCAGATGAACCGGACGCCCCACCCCGCCCTGTCGAATCCCGCGGAAAGCCTTGTTCCGATGGGCTTCGCCGGGGCGCGCGTCCTGGCCGCGCACGGCGTGACCCAGGCGGGCATCCTGGAGAGCCGCGGGCCGTGGCGGGTGCGGCACAGGTTGCGCGATCATTGGCTGGTGTTCACCGAACGCGGGGAAAGCTTGTGGGAATCGGGCGGCGCAAAGTTTCCCTTGCAACGCGGCCAGACCTGGCTGGCGCCGGCGGGCGCCGCGCTGGACTGGATTTGCCGCCGCGGCCTGTGGCGGGGCTTCCGCATCGCGCTGGCGCGGCGCGGCCCATCGGACCGATGGGCGCACCTGGAAGGCGCGGCCCCGCGGGAGATTGGCGCGGGCCAGGCGCACCGGATCATGGCGTGCATCGAAGGCCTTTTCCACGAGGCCCACGGCCCGCATTATCCGGACCACGCGGCGATGGGGGGATACTTCGCGGGCGCCATCGCCATCTTCCTCGACCGGCGGCTCGGCGTTGCCGCCGAGGGCGGGGCGGGAGCGGCCTGGAGGCGGGACCTGCACGACCTGTGGGCGCATGTGGCGGCGGATTTGGCGGGGGACTGGAGTGTGGGGCGCCTCGCCAAGCGCCTCGGGGTGTCGCCGCCCCATCTGCACCGGTTGTGCGCGAAATTCTACCGCGAAACCCCGCATCGCGTGCTGCTGCGGATGCGGATGGAGGCGGCTCGAAGCCATTTGTTGGAGGGCCGGTTCACGCTGGAACACATCGCCGCGCTGACCGGGTTCAGCGACGCGTTTGCGTTGTCCAAGGCGTTCAAGCGGCATTTCGGCGGCGCGCCCGGGCGGTTTCGCGAGGCGTGGCCGGGTTCGGCCGCGGACGGCGCCATGGCGCGGGAACGCCGGCGATGAGGCCGGGCGGATTCGAGTTGCGCGGGGCCGGTGCGGCGGCGCATGTTCGCGGCCCATGAGCCGCAACTACATCCTTCCGCGGGCGGATGACGCCGGGTCGCATCCCGAGGCCAACGAAGCGATCTTTGATGCGGCGAAACGCGGGTGGGTGAAAAACATCGGGTTCATGGCGCCGGGCGCGACCTTTGACCGGGCGGTGGCGATGAGCCGGGAGATTCACGGGTGCGATTTTGGGTTGCACGTGAGCCTCACGTCGGAGTGGTTGCATCAGCGGTTCGGGCCGTTGCGCGCCAGGGAAGGCGCGCATGTCGGCGCCGATGGGCATTGCGTCCGCACGCCCCAGATCATTTTCGAGCGGGGAGTGGTTCTGGACGTGTTGATCGATGAAGTGCGCGCCCAGCACGAGCGCGCCGTGCGGGCCGGGCTCCGGCTGAGCTACCTGGATGAGCACATGGGCTGCAGCTGGCTGCACGAGCCCGGCAGGCCCGAACGCAGGCTCCGGGATTTTCTCATGGAGTTTTGCGCGGAGAAGGGGCTGGTGTGGTACGCGGACCGGCACCAGGGGAGCGTTCCGCGCGAGGCGTTTGCCGGCGAGATCGCCCTCCGCGCCTTTCTGGCGGGGCGGGCGGGCGGGCTGCTGTACCTGACCCATCCTGTGTTCAACCGCGGAAGCGTGGCGGCGGACGCGCTGGCTTGCGTGGAAGGGGACCAGCCTGGGTTGGAGGCGGCAAAGCGGCAGGTGGATTACGAAACCCTGGCCAATCCGAGGTGGGCGGAGATCATCCGGGATTGCGGGTTTGAAATCCTGCGCTACTCGGAGGCGCCCGCGGTGGGCGGCGGGGGCGGGCGCCCTTGATGCCCTGTCCGGCACATAAGCACACAAAACCGGCCTACCCCGCCCGTTCGAGGCGCCGGAACTCCCCGGGTTCGCGCTTGAACGGCGCCCAGTCGAGGCGGTCTTATTCCCCCAACGCCTTCCCCCTTCCGCCCGCAAAGCTTGCCGCGGCTGTTCCTTCCGCCCGTCTCCGCACACCGTGCATGATTCCCCAAATCTCATGGTACGCATCGAGCTTTCCGCGCTGGCTGGGTTCGGCGACGATCTGGGCCTTGAAATGCGAGTAATCGATCTCCCCTCCCAGCCCCCAGCCCGCGCCGCTACGCCGCCACCAACTCGATGCGCGGGGCAAAACCCAGGGACTGAAGAAGGCTCTCACAGTCCTCCCACGCAAGACCGAACGCGCGGACATCGGCGACACCGAGCCGTCCAACAACCGACGAGAGCACTTCCGCGTCGCAGCCGGCAAACTCGCCCTCCATCAGGGCGCGCTCCGACCAATCCACCAATTGGGCCAGCGTGATCTCATGGCGGAGATAAGCGGCGATCTGTCCGGCGACCGACTGTTTCGTGATCGTCATGCCGCAAGTCTAAAGCTTCTGGTGGCCTTTATCCACCGGGAATTTTTCGTGGACTTCGACCAGCGTTCCGGCTTCGTCGAAAATCTCCTGCCAGAAACGGAGGGTCTTCTCGGATGGGTCCACGAGTTTCAGGTAGCAAGCCCGCCATCCTTGCCGTCCCATCGCGTCCAGGCGGCAGAGGCGTCCTCCTCCGGCAACGTTCTCCCAAGCGCGAAACTTTTTCTCGTTGTGTTGGCGGGTGCTCATGCCAAGGCGCTCTCCAGCCTATCTGTAGGCGTGGCCGCGCCGCATGGCGGCCGGGTCGAAAGGCGGGACGGCGATCCGTTTCGCCTCCCGCGTGGACAAGGCTTTGCGCAGGGCGTCCAAGTTGGCGTCGTCCGCCAGAACGAGAAGATCGATGTCCTTGCTAACTTTCGCCGCGCCGTAGAATACGCAGGCCTGCCCGCCCATGAGCAAGGTGCGGGCGCCACTGCTCCGGATCGTAAAAAGGACGTGCCGGATCGGGGTCGGGATCAAGGCTGCCTCCCATGGCCGGGTATTGCGCGAAGATATTCTCGCTCTCGCGGAAGCGTTCGATGGGCGTCAGAGACACCCACTCCTTCCACTCGTCGGGCCAGTCTTCGAACCTCACGCCGATTTCCATACCCCAAGCGGGGCGCCTTGTCATGGGCAAAGGACATGATACGCCGCCCGTCCGCCGGGGATGAGGGTGGGATCGATGCCGCGGTCGAACGTGGCGAGGCGGCCCCCGCGCTTTACGGCGAGGCCGAGGAGGCAGAGGTCGGTGAGTCCATCGGAAACCGGCAGGGCGGGGAATGTGAGTGTGTCGGCCAGGGACAAGTCTTCGGGCCAAAACTGGTGGCCCCCCACGGCAAGAAGCCGCGCCAGAACGAGCCGGGCGGCTTGTGGAGAGCCGGGGCCCCCCGGATACGTGCGCGCGCCGAGAATCCGGAGGAAGCCGTTTTCAACAAGCGGGCAGGTGGCCCAACCATCGCGGGTCAGGCCGGAGGTTAAGAAGTTGCGGGCGGCGGGCCGGTGCGGGTGAGCCGGGTCGCAGAGAGCGATGAGCACGTTGGTGTCGAGCAGATGGATCATGGCCGGCGCGGATGGAGGGCGCGTTGGAACTCCTCGCCGTCCAGTTCATCCTGAATCGCTTGAATTTGTTCGAGGGTGATGGTTTCCCCCGGTCTGCGCTTCAGCACAAGGAATCCGAGGGGATCAACATCGTATTTCTCAGGATCGGGGTTTTCCTTCTCAGCGGCAGGGCGGATTTCCCGGCGAAGGGCGCTTTCCACGAGAGCTTTGAGCGTGGTCTTGCGGCGAACAGCGAGGGTCTTGGCCTCCATGAGCAGGTCGTCGGGAAGGTCAAGAGTGGTTTTCATGTGTGGGTAATAGTATGGGTTTACGGGCGCCCGTCAAGGCGCCGCGATGCCGGGCACTCATGGGAAGGCGGCCTCCAGCCAGTTTGGAGGCGGGGCTAAAAGCATTGACCGGTTCTGGGATTACGCGCATAAAACCGCGGGGTTCGGCGGGCCGCGCGTGCGCGGCGGCGCGCCAGCCACAAGGAAAGGCGGACCAATGAACTCCATGATGGCCATGCAAACAGCGAAGATTTTCACCCGCCACCGCGGCGGCGCGCGAAAAAGGGCGTTCCTCCCGGCCGCATGGATGGCGTGGGCGGTCGCCGCGGTGGCCGCCGCCGGGGCGAAGCCCGGGCGCGACGCGCAGTTTGCGTCGCCTCCGGCGGAATACCGCCCGCACGGCTGGTTTTTCTGGGTCAACGGCCACATCACCAAGGAGGGTTTGGACAAGGACCTCGAAGCGATGCGCGAGGCCGGCCTGGGCGGCGGGATTCTCTTTGATGTCGGCCAGCCGGGGCCGGTGGGGCCGGTCGGGTTTTTCAACGAGGAATGGCGCGGGTTGATGCGGCACATGTTAGCCGAAGGCGCCCGGCTGGGCCTCCAATTCGGGGCGCACAACTGTCCGGGCTACAGCTCCTCGGGCGGGCCGTGGGTGCCGGTCGAGCAATCGATGAAAGAGCTGGGCTGGACCGAAACGTTTGTCGAGGGTCCCGGCCGCGTGCCGGGGCCATTGCCCAAGCCGCCGGTGAAGATGGATTTCTACCAAGACGTGGCGGTGTTGGCGTATCCCGATTCCGGCAATCTCCTGTCGCGCGGGCAACCGTCGGTGAAGAGCGGGGGGCAGCCGCTGGAGGCCGGGCCGCTGGCCGACCTGGATTTGGAGAAGGATTTTCCGATGGCCGCGGATGGAGCGGTTGAGGTGGAGCTTGCCGAGGCGGCCACCGTGTGCGCGGCGGCGTGGGGCGGCGCGGGCGCGGGGGCCAAACCGGCGTCCGTCCGGCTGCTGGCGGGGGAGCAAGCGGGCAACCTCCGGGAAATCGGGTCGTTCGCGTTTGTGGGATACTCGGGGCGGATACTGAAAACGGTGAATTTCCCGCCGGTCACGGCGCGCGTGTTCCGGTTCGAAGCCGAGGCGGGCATGCGGGTGGCCGAGCTGGGTTTGTTCGCGTCGCCGCGGGTGGTGGACCCCACATGGAAGGCGCATTTCGCCAGCCGGATGAACGCGACGAAGGAGGCGCCGCCGCCGTCTGGATTGCCGCCGATTCCAGACGCGGCCCAAGTGGTGGACCTGACGGGAAAACTGCGCCCCGACGGCACGCTGGACTGGGAGGCGCCGCCCGGGCCGTGGACGGTGTTGCGCTTTGGGATCACAACCAACGGCAAAGGGCCGCATCCGTCGCGAGCCGGGAAAGGGTTGGAGTGCGACAAACTCGACGCGGCGGCGATGCGCGCCCACATGGAGTCCTACATCGGCCAGATCGCCAAGGACGCCGGGCCGCTGGCGGGCGAGGCGTTCCGGTATTGCGAGATCGACAGCTACGAGGTCGGCTTCCAGAATTGGACGGCCCGGATGCCGGAAAAATTCCGGGAGCGGCGCGGCTACGAGATCGGGCCGTGGTTGGTGGCGCTGGCAGGGCGCCCGCTGAACAGCCTGGAAGAGACCGACCGGTTCCTGTGGGATTTCCGGCGGACGGTGGCCGATTTGTTTGCGGACGAATATTACGGGACGTTCCAGAAGTTCCTCGGGGAGCGCGGGATTCTGGCGTATGCGGAAGCCTACCACGGCCACGGGCACTTTGTCGGAGACGCGTCGCAGTGCAGCGGGCGCGTGGACGCGCCGATGTGCGAGTTTTGGTGGCGTGAGCCGGCGGGCGGGAAATCGCCGGGCAACGGCACGCCCGATTATGTGCTGGGCGCCCACGCGGCGAACACCTATGGCCGCAACATCGTCGCGGCGGAAGCGTTCTCGACGCTCGCGTCCGAAGCCGGATGGCGGAACCATCCGCGCGCGATGAAACGGCAGGGGGACCAGATGTTTTTGTCGGGCGTCAACCAGTTCATCTTCCACGCGCACCCGCACCAGGCGTACGATGCCGCGCCCGGGATCACGCTCGGCGTGTGGGGCAGCCAGTTTGGGCGGCATGTGTCGTGGTGGCCGTTGGCGCGCGGGTGGCACGATTATCTGGGCCGGTGCCAGTTCCTGCTCCGGCAGGGCGTGAGCCGGAGCGACGTGGCCCGGCACCGGGGCGAGGAGGTAACCGAAGAGCATCATCTGCCCTGGCTGGGGCTGCCCGCGGGCGTGCGCACCGACAACATCAACACCGAAACCATCCTGAATGCGATGAGCGTCCGCGACGGCAAACTGGTCCTGCCCTACGGGGCCGAATACCTGTTTCTCGTGATGGAATCCGACGTGATGCGGCCGGAGCTGGCGCGAAAGATCGAGGCGCTGGTGGCGGCCGGAGGCACTGTGCTGGGGCCCAAGCCTGTCCGCGCCCCCGGCCTGCGGGACTGGCGCGAGGCCGGCGCCGAGGTGAAGAAGATCGGCGACGCCGTCTGGGGCGAATGCGACGGCACAAACATCACCGAGCACGTTTATGGAATGGGCCGTGTCTTCTGGGGCAAGCCGCCCGCGGATGTGTTCAAGGCGTTGGGCGCGCAGCCCGACTTCGAGTCCCCCAACGCGCGCCTCGGCTTTCTCCACCGCGCGGCCCCCGGATTTGACGCCTATTTCGTCGTGAATTCCGCCTCGGAACGGGCCGTCGTCGGCTGCCTGTTCCGGGCCGCGGGCCGTCCGCCTGAGATGTGGGACCCGATGACCGGCGCAATCACCCGTCCGCGCGAGTTCAAGGAAACCGCCGACGGCCGCACAGAGGTGAAAATAGATCTGCCTGCGGACGGGTCGGTCTTTGTGGTGTTCCGCGAGAAGGGCCCGGCGGAATTGCCGGTCGAGCTTGATTCCGGCGCCCTGAAGGCGGTGCGGGAAGTGGCCGGCCCGTGGGAAGTGCGGTTCCAGCCGGGCCGCGGCGCGCCGGAATCCGCCACGTTCGAAAAGCTCGCGTCATGGCCCGAGCACCCGGACGCGGGCATCCGTTATTTCTCCGGGGTGGCGGCTTACCGCGCAAAGTTTGAGGCGCCCGAGGCGGGCGGCGGGCGTCGGCTGTTCCTTCACCTGGGCGCGGTGGCCGACGTCGCCCGCGTGCGGCTCAACGGCGCCGATCTTGGCTGTGTCTGGGCTGAACCGGCGCGCGTCGAGATCACCGGGGCCGCGAAACCGGGAGAGAACACGCTGGAGATCGAAGTGGCCAACCGCTGGATCAACCGGCTGATCGGCGACGAACAATTCCCCGACGACGTGGACTGGCAGCGCCGCAACGATTTTGGCGCCACCGGATTCGCGGTAACCGGGCTGCCCGCGTGGTTTCCGGACCTCGCGCGGCGGAGCGAACCGCGCCGGGTGGGATTCCCGTTTTTCAAGCATTACACGAAGGAAACGCCGCTGGTTCCCTCGGGACTGTTGGGGCCGGTGACGGTGGAAGCGCTGCCTTGAGGGGCGCCGCGGCTGGAACCGATGCGGCTGGATGAAACCCGGCCGCCGTGAACGTTTGCAAGTCCCATCGCGCGGCCTTCGGCGTCGGACTCCGGGGTTCTCCGAAGTCCCGCGCAACCGCCAAGCGGACCGTTCAAGCGCCAGCGGTCGGCGGGCACTTTGCGGTTTCCTTGCGGGCGGGTTGGGGCAGGATGGGGGCATGACGCGGGCGTTGTCGCACAAGCTGTTTGAAGAGGCGTTGCGTGTGATTCCCGGCGGGGTGAACTCGCCGGTGCGGGCGTTCCGCGGGGTGGGCGGGGAACCGTTTTTCGCGCGGCGCGCGCACGGGGCCCGGGTGGCGGACGTGGACGGCAACGAGTATGTGGATTATGTGTGCACATGGGGCCCGGCGATCCTGGGGCACGCGGCGGCGCCGGTGGTGGAGGCCGTGCGCGCGGCGGCGAAGGACGGGTTAAGTTTCGGGATTCCCCATCCAGGGGAGGTGCGTTTGGCGCGGAAGATCACCGAGTGGGTTCCGTCGGTGGAAAAGGTGCGGATGTGCAACAGCGGCACAGAAGCGACGATGTCGTGCGTGCGCCTGGCGCGCGGCTTTACGGGGCGGGACCGGATTGTGAAGTTCGAAGGCTGTTACCACGGGCACGTGGATTCGCTGCTGGTGTCCGCGGGCAGCGGGGCGCTCACGCTGGGGCGGCCCGACAGCGCGGGGGTGCCGGCGGCTTTGGCGGCGTTGACCACGGTGCTGCCCTTCAACGATCTGGAGGCCGTGCGCGCGGTGTTCGCGGAGCGCGGCAAGGAGATCGCGGCGGTGATCCTGGAGCCGGTCCCGGCGAACGCCGGGCTTTACCTGCCGCGGCCGGGGTATCTTGAGGGGTTGCGGAAATTGTGTTCGGAACACGGGGCGGTGCTGATTTTCGACGAGGTGATGACGGGGTTCCGGCTGGCGAAGGGCGGGGCGCAGGAGATTTACGGGGTGGCGCCGGACTTGACGGCGTTTGGCAAGGTGATCGGCGGGGGTTTGCCGGTGGGCGCGTTTGGCGGGCGGGCGGAGATCATGAACCGCCTGGCGCCGGACGGGCCGGTGTATCAGGCGGGGACCCTTTCGGGAAATCCACTGGCGATGGCGGCCGGGTTGGCGCAGTTGGAGGAATTGGAGCGGGCGGACGGCTTTCGGCGGTTGAACGAGGCGGGGGCCATGCTGCGGGAGGCGGCGGAGGAGGCGCTGGCGGCGGCGGGGCGGCGGTGGCGGTTCCAACAGATTGGGTCGATGTTCTGCCTGTATTGTACGGAGGGCGAGGTGTGGAACCTTGCGGACGCGAAGCGGAGCGACACCAAGGCGTTTGCGCGGTTCTTCCACGCGATGCTGGAGCAAGGGGTCTATCTCGCGCCGTCGCAGTTTGAGGCGGGGTTCCTGTCGCTGGCCCACCGCGAAGCGGAGCTGGAACAGACGGCGCGCGCGATGGCGGCAGCGCTGCGGGCGTGAGGCGCGGCCATGGACCCGACCGCGCCAGCCCAGGGCCGCACCCCGCGTGTGGCGATCGCGGGCGCGTCGGGGTTTGTGGGCCGGGCGTTGATGCGGGAGCTGTCGGCGGACCACGAGGTGGCGGCGCTGAGCCGGACACGGCGGCGGGGGGAAGAGCGGGTGCAATGGGTGCCGTGCGACCTGTTTTCGTTGTTGCAGATCGAGCGGGCGCTGGAGGGCGCGGATTACGGGGTGTATTTGGTCCATTCGATGTTGCCGGCGCGGCTCACGCAGGCGCGCTTTTCGGACATGGACCTGATCCTCGCGGACAACTTCGCGCGGGCGGCGAAGCGGGCGGGGTTGAAGCAAATCGTGTACTTGGGCGGCTTGATTCCGGACGAGCGCCCCTTGTCTCCGCATTTGGCGAGCCGGTTGGAGGTGGAGGAGGTGCTGGCGGCGCGCGGGGTGCCGGTGACGGTGTTGCGGGCGGGGCTGGTGATCGGGGCGGGCGGCTCCTCCTTCCGCATGATGCTGCGGCTGGTGGAACGGCTGCCGGTGATGGTCTGCCCGGGATGGACCGAATCGCGGACCCAGCCGGTGGCGGTGGACGACGTGGTGGCGCTGCTCCGGCATTGCGTGGGCAATCCGGCCGAATTCGGACAGGCGCGGGAGATCGGGGGGCCGGATGTGATGACCTACGCGGACATGATGCGGCGGACGGCGGCGTTGACAGGGCGGCGGCGGGTGATCGTCACCGTGCCGTTTTTCCCGGCGGTGTTCTCCGTGTCCTGGGTGCGCCTGATCACGGGGGCGCATGTCGAGCTGATCGCGCCGTTGATTGAAAGCCTCCGGCACGACATGGCGGTGGCGGACCGGTCGTGGCAGGAGGGGGTCGGGGTGCCGGGGCTGCCGTTTGCCGAGGCGTTGCGCCGGGCGGTGGCGGCGGAGCGGGAGGATATCCCGTCGTGGCGCGGGCACCTGGCGCGGGCGGACGTGCGGACGGAGGAATCGGGGTACGTGGTCTCCATCCAGCGGCTGCCGCTGCCGCCGCGGCGCAACGCGGAGTGGGTGGCGCGGGAGTACGCGCGCTGGCTGCCGACGTTGCTGCGCGGGCTGGTGCGGGTGGACGTGGACGGGGAGTTGAACATCCGGTTCCGGGTGGCGGGGTTGCGCGCGAGCCTGCTCGAGTTGTCGTATTCCGGGGACCGGTCCACGCCGGACCGTCCGCTGTACTACATTACGGGGGGGGTGCTGCGGCTGCCTCCGGCGCCGGAGCACGGGCGGGCGCCGGCGCGTTTGGAGTTTCGGGAGACGCCGGACGGGCGTTACGTGATGGCGGCGATTTTCAACTACCGCCCGAGCATCCCGTGGTTTCCATACCGGTTCACCCAGGCGGTGGCGCACTTGTGGGTGATGCGCGAGTTCGGCGCGCACCTGGCGCGGGTGAGGAGCGGAGAGTGAGCAACGGCGTGTTGGCGGATTTGTTTCGAGGGGACGATGGGCGGCGGGTGGCGGGTTCGGCGGACTGGCGGGCGCGGCGGGCGGAGTTGCTGGAGTTGATCGTGGACGTGGCCTATGGCGGGATGCCGCCGGCGCCCGCGGTGGCGCGGGCCGAGTTGTTGCATGAACATCCTTTTGCCATGGGCGGAATGGAGGACGCGCGGTTCCGCACCTACCGGCTGAGCGCCGGGCCGGGGCGGGTCATTTCGTTTGGGCTCACGTTGGCGTTGCCGCCGGGCGGCGGCCCGTTCCCGGTGGTCCTTTGCGGCGACGCCTGCTGGCGCTACGCGAACGATGCGGTGGCGGAGGAGTGCCTCCGCCGCGGGTACATCCTCGCCTTGTTCAACCGGACCGAACTGGCGCCGGACATTTACAGTTCCGACCGGGGCACGGGCCTGTATCCGTTGTACCCGGACCTTGCGTTCGGCGCCCTTGCCGCCTGGGCATGGGGCTATCATCGCTGCGTTGATTTCCTCGCAACACAGCCCGTCGTGCGCGACGGCCAGATCGCGATCACGGGCCACTCGCGGGGCGGCAAGACGGCGCTGCTGGCCGGGGCCACCGACGAGCGGATTGCGGTGACGTGCGCCAACAACTCCGGCAACGGCGGGGCGGGCAGCTACCACATCAAGGGACCGGCTTGCGAGGCGCTGTCCGACGGCATGGGGATGTTTCCGTACTGGTATGGGCCGCGGATGGCCGGCTATGCGGACCGCGAGGCGGACCTGCCGTTCGACCAGCACGGATTGAAGGCGGCGATCGCGCCGCGCGCCTTCCTGTCAACCGAGGCGCTCGGCGATCTGTGGGCCAACCCGCTGGGCACATGGCAGACCCACTGCGCGGCGCGCGAGGTCTGGCGTTTCCTGGGCGCCGAGGGCCGGGTGGGCATTGACTTCCGCGAGGGGGGGCACACGCACATCCTGCGGGACTGGCGGCTGTTCCTGGACTTTGCCGATGTCCAGTTGGGGCGCGCGACCCATGACCTTGCGCTGTGCCCGTACCCCGGCGCCGCACCCGCGTTCGCGTGGCGGGCGCCGATTCGCGGCGGAACGACGATCCCATGGCGATCGTTCCAAAAATGACCCGCCTCCGCCGCACAAGCCCGTGCGGGAAGCGGGGTGGAGAAAGCGCGAGGCGAGCCATCCGGCGCCGCCGATGGCGGCGGCGAACAGCGCGAGAAACAGGAGCGTGCGCAGGAGGAACCTGTGACGGCGGGGAACGCGCTTCATCGGCGAGGAGAAGGTCACAGGGGCGAGGGTTGCTCAAGCGTTGGGTGGGACGCGCCGCCACACCCCTTTGGCGCGGGGAAAGGGGGGGCTCTCACGGAGCCCACGGGGGGAACTTTAACCACGGAGCACACGGCGGGCACGGAGGGGGATGAGAGTGGAAGCGGCCCCCGCCACTTCAGGTTGTTCCAGCGAGAGATGGGTTCCCCGTGAGGAAGTGGCGGGGCCGCCACTTAACATGTTGGTCAATCAAGGCGCGTCTCCCCCACCCACCGTTCCCGTCTCCTTCCTCCGAGCCTCCGCGGTAGAACTCCCCCCCCCTCCGTGTCCCCTGTGTCCTTCGTGAGAGATTCTCCCCGTCCCCCTTCGTGCCCCCCGCGAGAGCCTCCGCGCCCCTGTCCCGCGATGCCGGAATAAATGCCCATTTTCGAACATTCCGGCGCTGGAAAATCCCGAAAATGGCCAAACTATAGCCAACGAAAACGTTTTCCCATGAAAACGCTTTTGCGGCGTCCTTATTCCGCCACCGTTTTGACACACAATTGGCGCGAAAATGTCACAATTTAATTCTTGCCTTGCCGGTGTTATATGTTGTAAGCCCGCGTCCATGCGACCGATTTCCATGCGCCCGCAAGGCGCCAACAGGCCTCGAATTCAGAGCGCAAACTCAGCCGGCCTCGCCGCCGCGCTCGCCATCACCCTCGGCTGGTGGTTCGCCGCACACGCCCAGACCCCCAATCAAAAGGTCTCCCCCGTCCTCGAAGGTGTCGTCTCGAACAGCCCCTCCTCGTTCACCGCCTATTGGGGCTACCTCAACGCCAACGCCGTTCCCGTCACCATCCCGGCCGGCCCCGACAACAAGTTCACCCCCAACCCCCTCGACCGCAGCCAGGCCACGCTCTTCCAGCCGGGCCGCCAGCGGGCGGTGTTCCGCACCGAGTTCAATGGCAACAACCTCGTCTGGACCCTCAAGGGCCCCGACGGCAAACGGCGCACCGCCACCGCCAGCCGAAATTCCGCCCGTTACAATCCTCCCGCGCTCCCGCCCGTCCTCAACGGCGCCGCCGCCCCCGCCGAGGGCGATGTCCCGCTCGCCGTCACGTTCACCGCCTGGGTCGAAAACGCCGCGCCAGTCGGGTTCGATTGGACGTTCGGCGACGGCACCAACGCCGCCGCGGGCGCCGCCCCCACCCATATCTACGGGTCCGAAGGCGATTTCCTTGCCACGGTCACCGCCACGCTCAGCGGCGGCTCCAATCTCACCGCGCGCTTTCTTATCCGGCCCGGCCAGCTTCCCCCGCCGGCCTGCGCGCTCTATCCCATCGCGCTGCCCAAGCCGCTCCTCGACGCCGCCAGCCCCGGCGCCGCGCTCACCAATAGCCTCGGAACGGCTCCCGGCAATTTCGGATGGCTCTCCTGGATCGGCGACAATTCCGCCCCCGGCCTCGCGGCGTCGCTCGCCCCGCCCGGCAACAGCCATCTCTACGCCAATCCCGACGACCCCGCCGACACCGCGCCCAGCCTCGGCGACTGGATTTCCGGCAAACCAGGCGTCTCCAACTCCAAGCATGTGCGCAACGCTCTCGACGCGCTCAAGCTGCTCCCCATCCAGGCGCCGGTCTGGAACGAAGTCCGCGGCCAGGGAAACAACGCCGCCTACCGGGCCGCCGGCGCCGCCCGCGTCCGCCTGCTCGATTACGAACTGAACGGCCAGGGCTGGATTTCCTTCGTCTTCGAAGGGCTCGAAGGCTGCGGCGAGCTCAACCTCGAACCCTCGGTCGCCCTCCTCGCCCCCACCAACGGCGCCATCCTCGCTGGCGCCGTCCCCTTCGCCGCCGAAGCCGCCGACGCCGACGGCGAGATCGAGTCGGTCCTCTATTTCGCCGACGACGGCTCCGGCGCCTTGAAACTCGGCCAAGGAGCCGAACCCGGGTTCGCCTTCACCTGGACCAACGCCCCGGCGGGCGATTTTGAAGTCGTCGCCGTCGCCCTCGACAACGCCGGCGGCTTCGGCGTTTCGCAGCCCGCCATCATCCGCGTCGAAGGCGGCGTCCCCGCCGTCGCCATCACCAGCCCGGCCGACGGCGCGTTCCTGCCGCTGGACGGCGCGGTCCCGTTCACGGCGGCGGTCACCGGTGATACTGGCGCGGTCTCGCGCGTCGAGTTCTTCGTCAACGCCGCCAAAATCGCCGAGGACACCGCCGCCCCGTACGAAACCGCCTGGACCCCGCCCGGCCCCGGCGCGTTTACCCTCCGCGCCGATGCCGTCACGCTCTCCGGCGCCGTCACCTCCTCCCCGCCCGTCGCCGTCACCGTCAACGGCCCGCCCGCGGTCGCGCTCGTCCAACCCGCCGCCGGCGCCGTCGCCAGGGAAGGCGCGCCCGTCCCGCTCGAAGCGCTCGCGTCCGACGACTCCGGCGTCGCGCGCGTCGAGTTCTACGCCAATGGCGCACTCATCGCCGCCGCCACCGCCGCGCCGTACACCGCCTCCTGGACCGCCCCCGGTCCGGGCCTCTACACCCTCCGCGCCCGAGCCATCGACGGGTTCGGCGCCGCCACCGACTCCGCGCCCGTCCCCATCCGCGTCAATGCGCCGCCCGCCGTCTCGGTCACCGCGCCCATGGACGGCGCGCGGTTCCCCGAGGCCGGCCCCGTCCAGGTCGCCGCCACCGCCGGCGACGCGGACGGTTCGATCGCCCGCGTCGAGTTTCTCGCCGATGGCGCCGTGATCGCCGTGGACGCCGAAGCCCCCTTCGAAGCCGCCGCCAGCCTCGCCGCGGGCGCCCACACGCTCGAAGCCCGCGCCTTCGACAACGACGGCGCCGGTACTCTCTCCCAACCTGTGCGCGTCCAAGTCAACGCCCCGCCCGCGGTCTCAATCACCGCGCCCGCCGCCGGCGCCGCGTTCCTGGACCCGGACGAAATTCTCGTCACCGCCGACGCCGCCGATCCCGATGCCCTGGGCGGCTCGAACGGCGTGGTCCAGGTCGCCTTCTACGCCGTGTCCGGCGGCGGCACGAACCGCGTCCTTCTCGGCGCTGACGCCACCCCGGGGGACGGGTTCGCCGTCTTATGGCAGGGACCGCCGCCGGGTGGCCACCGGCTTCAGGCCGAAGCCACCGACGCCGATGGCGCGGCGGCGGTCTCGCCTGAGATCAACATTCACGTGAACGCCAGCCCCACCGTCGCGATCACCGCGCCGCCCGATGGCGCCCTGTTCGAACTGCCCACCAATATTGTACTGCGCGCCGAGGCCGCCGACGACGCGGCCATCGTGTCGGTCGAGTTCCTCGCCGCCCCCGCCGGCGGGTCCAACACGCTTTCCCTGTTTACCGCCACCGCGCCGCCCTACGAATTCGCCTGGACCAACGCCGCCCCCGGCGCGTGGCTGCTCTCGGCGGTCGCGACCGACGACCGCGGCGCCGTCGCCCTGGCCGCGCCCGTCGGCGTGACTGTCGCCGATCCATGGACCACCCTCACCGAGTCCACCAATTTCGAAACCGCCGCCGTCTTCCCGCTCGTCATCTCGAACCAGGCCGCCCTCGAAGTCCGGTTCCGCGCCCTCGGCTTCGACACCGGTGCGCCCGGCATGCGCGATGCCTTTGAAATCGCGCTCACGGGCACCAACGGCGCGCCGCTGCTCCCCGTCATTGGCGCGGGCCGCGACGCCTTTTATAACATCACCGAATCCGCCGCCCCCCTCGCCGCGCGGTTCACCGCCGCCGCCACCAACGGCGGCGAAATCGTCGTCCGCGCCGCCCTCGCCGGCATCCCCGCCGGCGCCCACGCGCGCCTCGTCGCGCGCCTGGTCAATAACGACGCCGACACCGCCTCCACCGTCCAGGTCCGCCAGCCTGTTCTCGACGCGGCCGGGCCCGCGCCCGAAGAAGGCGCCTTGCCCCCGGCCGATCTCCCCGGCGCCGAAACCACCCTCGACGGACTCGAAGACCTCGGCGGGGCGGTCGCGCTCCAGTTTGGCCGCTCCTCCTGGCACGGGACCAACCGCGTGCTGCGCGCGGATGCATTCCTGCGTAACAGCGGCGGCTATGGCGATGTCTCGGACCTCGTCCTCGTCATCGACGCGATCAGCGAGCCGTCCGTCACCGTCCTCAACGCCGACGGGTTTACGTCCGGCGGCCTGCCCTATTTCAATTTCGCGCCCGCCACGCCCGGCGGCGCGCTTGGCGCGGACGAGGCCACCGCGGCGCGCGTGCTCGCCTTCGGCAACCCCAACGGCGCACAGTTCACCCTGCGCGCCCGCGTCCTCGGCGTTGCCAACCGCCCGCCCGCCTTCACCTCTGCCCCGGTCACCGAGGCCAAACCCGGCCAGCCCTATTTGTACGTGGCCGTTGCCGGGGACCCGGACGGCGACGCCGTCACGTTGGCCCTCGGGGCCGCGCCCGCGGGCATGACGCTGCAATCGGCGGCGGCCGATGGCCGGGCGTCCGTGCGCTGGGACCCGCCGGCGTCCAACTCGGCCCATCTCGTCATCCTTACCGCGACGGACGCCCTCGGCGCCGCGGCCGAGCAACGCTTCACGGTCACCGTCCGCGACGGCCTGCCCAACCGGCCGCCGGTCATCACCTCGGAGCCGGTGACCGACGCGCGCATCGGCGCCGCCTACGAATACACGGTCACCGCCAGCGATGCCGACCAGGACGCCCTCGAGTTCGCGCTCACCACGGCGCCTGCAGGCATGGTGATCGATCCGATCGCGGGCGGCGGTGCCACCATCCGGTGGACCCCGTCCACCACCGGCGCGGCGGCCGTGACCGTGCGCGTGGCCGACGGCCAGGGCGGCGCGGCGGTGCAAAGCTTCGAGATCGTGGCCGGCCAGGCGGCGGGCAACCGGGCGCCGTCGTTCCTGAGCCTGCCGGCGACAAACTTCGCCGTGGCCACGGCGTCGGCCGCGGCGGGCCAAGTCGCGCCGGCTTATGTCGCGCTTGATCTTGCACTCGGGGCTTCGACCAACCTCGATCTGGCGCTTACACTCACCGCCACAAACTTTCCGGGCGGCACGGCGGACATCGTCTTTGTCATGGACCAGTCCGGGTCCATGGCCGGGGAACAGTCGTGGCTGGGGGGGATCGTGGAGCCGTTGGACGCCGCGTTGGAGGCACGGGGCGTGACGGGGAATCTTTACGGGCTCATTGGTTTCACTTCTTCCGCCGGCTCGCTCAATGCCAGCGGACTCACGGGTGGAGCGAACGTGTACGAGGCATCCGGAAACGGGTTGGGTGGAGTTCAGTACTTCGGGAGCGGCGCGCAGGCCGGGTTCCGATTTGGGCCCGCGAAGGACGATGGCCAGTGGACGGTGGTGTTTTACCCGTACCACACCAACACCGGCCCGTTCCACGTCCGCACCGCTGTGATCACGCCAGAGCCCACCGCGCATGAAGGTTTCGGCCATTTTTCCGGGACTTCCGCACCCGGCGCGACCAACTTGTTCCTCTTCCGGGCAAGCGCCGGGACGGCGTTCCTGTTGGATGGCTTGGCGGGCGGACTGGGCACGCTCGCGCGCCTTGTCGGCCCGTCCAATGATGTGTACTTCACCGGGCGCCTTATTTCGAGCGACTGGCCAGCCGCCGGGGTGGGCGTTTTGCGCGGGTCGGGCGAGTACCGGCTGGAGATCACCGAGACCGGTTCCGCATCGCCGTTCGCGTTCCTCCTTCAGGATATTGAAGCCTTGCCTGGATCCAGCCTCAACGCGGTGATTGCCGGCGAAACGCCCGCCAACGGGATTGTCGTCCACCGGTTCCAGGATCTTCCCGCCCAGAAGGTGTACGCGGAAAGCCTCACCGTGCCGGTGCCCTCGGGCAATTGGAACGTCGCCCGCAAAGACTGGAATGGACCCGGCTCCGGCCAGCGGTACGACTTCAGCGCCGCGATTCCGGCGCCCGGCGATCTGTTCGTGCTTCTCAAAGCCGGCGCCACCAACCAGCCATACGAGTTCCGGCTCCTGGACGAGCGGACGGAATACGCCCCGCTGCCATTGGGCGGGCCGGTCGATGTCGTCTTCGATCGCCCGAACGTGACCCGCGCGTTGGAGTTCGATGCCCAGCCTGGCGAGATTTTCTGGTTTGACGGCATTTCCGGTTCGGGTGCGGTCGCGACGCTTGTATCGCCGAGCGGCAAAAGCCATCCAAAACTCAACAAAGTCCAGGCGTACTCCGACTCACTGCTCATTTCGGCCAGCGAAGCCGGTGTCCACAAACTTGTGGTGACGGGACCTCCCGGCACCAATCAGTTCGCCTTGCTTGGCCCGGCCCATGCCACCGTTGTCGAGCCCGGCCAAACCAACTCGGTCGCATTGCCCGCGGGCCCGCGCCTCACAATCTTCCGCGTCGCCGCGCAAGCCGGGCAAACGCTGACCGCCCGCCCAACAGGTCCCAACGGGTCGGGTGACTGGGTATGGGTCGGGCCTTCCGGCGCCTCCCTGGGAGCGTTCAATGTGAGGTTCCCGGCTCCCATGGTTGCCCCGGCCACGGGCGGCTATTATCTCATCGTCCGGTCTAATCTCTCCCAACCGATGGAGTGGACGTTTGCCGTTGACGCAAGCGATCCCGTTCCCGTCGCCGCCTCCGGATTCGGTTCGGATCTGGCTGGCACACTCGCCGCGGGGTCGTCGAATCTCTTTACGTTCACGGCCACCGCCGGCACGCGCGTGTACTTCGATGTGGTCGAAGGCGTCCCCCAGGGCCGGGCCACCCTCACCGCCCCGTCGGGCGCCAACGTCTTTTCAACCATCAATCCCCAAGGCGATGCCGGCCCCTATTTCCTCAAGGAGTCGGGCACTTTCACGCTCAACGTCGCCAGCAGCACCTACGCCGGCCCGTTCCATATGCGCCTGCTCAATCTCGATGATTCCCCGCCCATCCAACCCGGTGTGCCACTCGCCGGGCCCCTGGACCCGCCCCTCGCCAGCCGCATCTTCAAGTTCCATGGCGCCGCCGGACAGCGCGTGTTCGTGGACAAGCTGCCGGGCACCCCCGACGGCACCTGGCGCCTCTGGGGCGCCGACACCGCACTCCTCGCCTACGGCTACGGCACCAGCGATTTCGAGGCCGTCCTTCCCGCCAGTGGCGACTATTACCTCGGCGTCAACGCGAATAACCCCAGCCCGGGCGCCTACAACGCCCTCGTGACCCTCACCTCCCGCAACTCCGCGCCACTCACCTTGGATTCGATGGTTGTCGGCGCCATCTCCCAGTCCGGCCAGGAAGATGTTTATACCTTCGACGGCCAGCGCGGGCAAAGGGTGTGGATTGATGGCCTTACCGGCACCAATGCCAGTGTCGCGCTTAAAGTCCGTTCCCCACTCGGCGGCGATGTTGCCAGCGCCTTCACAAGCGCCAATTCCGGGCCGTTCCAGCTCCCCGCAACGGGGCGCTACTCCATCACGATCGGCGGCGATGGCTCAACCGGCGAGTACCGGCTCACCTGTTCCGTCATCGACACCCTCCCCCCAGCCTCCGGGGCTTTCATCGGCGCCCTTAACGAAGCCTCTGAATCCATCCCGTTCCGCTTCGACGTCCGCGCCGGCCAATCCCTTGAGTTCAACCCCGTCTTCGCACCTGCGCCGTACGCCGCCCGCGCCAGCGGCAATTTCAACACCGGCGGCGGAGGGTTGGAAGACGGTTATATCGGCCTGCGCGCCGGCCTTCGCCTTCCCTTCCGCCCAGAGTCCACACGCCATTTGGTCCTGATCACCGACGCGGGCCGCTGGGTCGGCGACGCCAGTTACACCACCAACTCCCTCTACGCCGAACTCGCCGCCCAGCGCGCTTCGTTCGATTGCGTCGTCGGCGCCGAGTTCGCCGATACCAACGGCGTCCGCGCACTCGGCGTCGATGCGGAAGGCACCGCCTACATCCCCGCTTCAGGCGGCGCCGGTTTCACCACCAACGCCGGCGGCCATTTCGTCCGCCCCATCGTCGATGCCGAGAATCCCGCGGGTGTCCTCGCCGAATATATCAACCCCGCCTGGACCGTAGGCGGCGCCGCATGGGACATATTCCAAGTCCGCGAAGGCGGCCAGGCCGCCCAACAATTCACCGCCGCCCTCGTTGACCGCCTCGCCCGCGACATCGCCGAACGCTCCGCCACCGTCAACATCGCCGCCTCCAACCCGGACGCCCTCTTCGAGAATCTTTCCGGCCCCGTCTATGGCGTCGGCCCCGGCGGCGCCGCCACGTTCTCCGTCCGCATCACCGGCCGCGGCCAAGGCGAAGCCTTCGACGCTGTCTTCACCGACCCCGCCTCGGGCCGCCTCCTCGGCTCGATCCCCGTCGTCATCAACCAGCCCTACGGCTACGCCGCCCGCGCCCTCGATCCCGATGGCGACCCGCTCACGTTCTCCCTCCTCGAAGGCCCCGCCGGCGCCGCCCTCGATCCCGCCACCGGCGCGCTCGATTGGAAGCCCGCCTCGCCTGGCGCCTACGCCTTCCGCATCCGCGTGTCCGACGGCAAAGGCGGCATCGACGAACAGGCTTTCACCGTCCTCGTCACCGCCGGTTCGGTCAATCAACCGCCCGTTTTCTCGTCCCAACCCCCCCTCGAAGCCGCCGCGGGCCGCGCCTACGGGTACCTCGCCCGCGCCGCCGACCCCGACGGCCATGCCGTCGCCTATTATCTCGACGCCGGTCCCGAGGGCATGGCCATCGACCGCTCCACGGGCCTCGTTCGCTGGGTCCCCGCCGCGTCGCAGCTCGGCGCCCAGGCCGTCCAGGTCCGCGCCATCGACGGGCGCGGCGGCCAGGCCGTCCAGGAGTTCACCGTCACCGCCACGGCCATCGACAGCAACCGCAACCCCGCCTTCCATTCCGCACCGCCCGCCCAGGCGCTCATCGGCGAGCGCCTCGCGTTTCAGGTGGATGCCACCGATCCCGACCTCGACGCGCTCGAATTTTCCGCGCCCGTCGCGCCCGACGGCTTCGCCATCGACCCCGCCTCCGGCCAGGTCTTCTGGCGGCCCGAGCCCGGCCAGGAAGGTCCGCACCAGATCATCCTCCGCGCCGCCGACGGCCGCGGCGGCGTCGCCCTCCAGGCCTTCGAAATCACCGCCTCCGCCCTCAACCACCCGCCCGTCATCATCTCCCAGCCCGCCCCCCGCGCCGTCGCGGGCCGCCCGTGGGAATACCGGTTGAAAGCCATCGACGGCGACGGCGATCCCGTCGCGTTCCGCTTCGACTCGCCACCGCCCGGCGACGCCGTGTTGGACGCCATCCAGGGCGTCCTCACCTATCGCCCATCCACCAACGACCTCGGCGCGCACGACGTCACCGTCACCGCCCTCGACGGGCGCGGCGGCGAAGGCCGCCAGACGTTCCGCCTCGACGTGCTCGCCACCGGCACGAACACCCCGCCGCTCATCGCGTCCGAGCCCCCCCTGCGCGTCCGCGCCGGCGGCAACTGGTTCTACGCCGTCCAGGCCATCGATCCCGATGGCGATCCGCTCCTTTACACGCTCGCCGAAGCCCCCGGCGGCATGGCACTCATCGACCCCGCCGCGCCCGGAAACCCGCAACCCGCGGCCAGCAACGCCACAGGCTTCGCCGCCTGGACGCCCGCGCCCGATCAGGCCGGCGCCCACGCCGTCCGCGTCACCGTCAGCGACGGTATCGCCCCCGCCGTCGAACAGGCGTTCTCCATCGAGGTCACCAGCCAAGCCAGCAATCTGCCCCCAGTGATCGTCTCCGCGCCGGTCCTCGCCGCCCAGGCGGGCCGGGCCTATGCCTACGACGCCGCCGCTACCGATCCCGATGGCGATCCCGTCGCCTGGCGCGTCGCCGAAGGCCCCGCCGCCCTCACGGTGGACGGCATCACCGGCAAGGTCCGCTGGACCGTTCCCGCCACGCAGCCGCCCGGCCCGGTCAACGCCACGCTCGAAGCTCTCGACAACCAGGGCGGCCTCGTCCAGCAGGCTTGGGAAATCCAGGTCAGCGCCGCCAACCGCCCGCCCGTCATCCGGTCCACCCCCGTCGTCGAAGCCGCCGCTGGCATCGAATACAGGTACACGCTCGAAGCCGTCGATCCTGAAGGCGGCGAGGTGTCGGTCCAGTTGACGCAAGCCCCGGCCGGCATGTCGGCGGACGCAAAGACCAAAAATCACGCCGCCACAATCTCATGGACCCCCGCCGGGTCCGATCTCGGCGTGCACCAGGTCGAGGTTCTTGTCCGCGACCCCGCAGGCGCCGCCGCTGTCCAGGTGTTCACGGTTTTTGTCGCCGCCCAGCCGCGCAATGAACCGCCCCGCTTCACCAACGCCCCCCAGCTCGGCGTTTCGCCCGGCCAGCCGTACGAATGGCGGGCCGCCGCGGAAGATCCCGAGGGCGGCGCCATCACGTTCCTGCTCCAAACAGGGCCAGGCGGCATGGCCGTCGATGCCCAAACCGGCGTGCTCCGCTGGGAGAATCCCCAGGCCGGTCTCTTCGGCCAGCCCGCCGCCCACCCCGTCACGCTCGTCGCCCTCGATCCCCTCGGCGCGCCCGCCGTGCTCCAGTTCACGCTCACCGTCGCCGACAACACCGCCCCCGTCATCACCTCCGTTCCCGCGCTCACGGTCCTGGCGGGCGCCGCCTACGCCTACGACATCACGTTCACCGATCCTGACCCCGATCCCCACGCGTTCAACCTCCTCGAAGGACCCGACGGCATGGCCCTCGACGCACGCGGCCGCCTCCGCTGGACCGCCCCGCGCGCGCCCGGCGTTTCGGCCGCCGTCCGCGTCGCCGTCGCCGATGGCCGCGGCGGCGTGGCCGAACAAGCGTTCGAGATCGCCGTCAACGCCGACGCCAACGCGCCCGCCGTCAATCTCACCGTAACGCCGGACGTTCTCAACCGCGGCGAGAGCGCCACGTTCCTCGTCGCGGCTTCCGACAATGTCGCGGTCGAATCGCTCGCGCTCGCCCTCGCCCGCGACGGCGATACCAACGCCCCGGTCCTCCTGCCCATCCAGCCCGGCGGCGTCGCCGCCTGGACCTTCGGCGCCGCCGGCGTCTATACCGCCACCGCCCTCGCCCGCGACAACGCCGGCAACACTGGCGCCGCCTCCGTCCAGCTTCGCGTGCTCAACCCCGGCGACGACGGGCGGCCCCTCGTCGATATCCATCCCGCCCAGTTCGACCCCACCCTTGGCGTGATCCGCGCCGCCACCGGCGTCCGCGCCACCGCCCGCGACAACGACCTGGAATGGTGGCGCGTCGAAATCGCTCCCGCCGATCTCGTCAACACCGACAAGCCTTACGAGCCCAACCCTGCCTACCGCATCCTCGCCCAGGGGAACGCCTCCTCCCAGCCGGAGAACGCCGTGGTGGGGCGGATCGATCCGACGCTGTTGGCCAATGAAAGTTATTTCCTGCGCGTCGTCGCCCAGGATGTCAACGGCCACCTGGAAGCCAGCGGCGTGGTGGTCTCCGTCGCCGGGGATTTGAAACTGGGGCGCTACGCGTTTTCCATCACCGACCTGGCCGTGCCGCTGGCCGGCATCCCCATCCAGATCGTGCGCAGTTACGACACGCTGGAAGCCGGGCGCGCGGGGGACTTGGGCCACGGTTGGCGGCTGGAGTTCCGCGAGGCGCGCATCCGCGAGTCGGTGCCCAAGAGCGCGCTGGAAAAGGCCGGGGTGCCCGCGATCTTCAGCGCCGCGCCGTTCAAGGCCGGCGCGCGCGTGACGCTCACCAACCCGGAAGGGCGCAGGGTCGGGTTCACGTTTTTGCCCAG
>CAYSZK010000006.1:17021-75465 GCA_964435495.1 uncultured Verrucomicrobiales bacterium | reverse complement strand
TCTCTTTCGCCGAGCGCCTTAACACCTTCTTCTACCGCAAGGAGGTCCGCCGCCTCACCGCCGAGGACCGCGCCCTCGCCGAACAATGGACCCTCGACACCATCCGCCGGCTCCACCCCGCATGGCCCGAAGAACGGGTCCAGCGCTACTTCCACGATCTCCTCCACCTCGAAACCTCCTTCTCCGACGCCTGGTCCCAACGCTACGGCCCCCTCGCCGCCGCCGCCCGCAATTAGTGTCCTGCCGGACCAAGGGCGCGGGCGAAGCACACTGGAGCGGCGGCGCCCCCGCCGCCGTTTCAACGGCGTGCTTCGAGAAGGGGATCGTGCCCGTCCAACACGCACCAGCCGCCTCTCATGCCCCTCCGCTCGCCCAACGCACATTTACGGCGGCGGGGGCGCCGCCGCTCCAGACAACCTTTTTCGCTCGCCTCCCCGCCGCCCCGCGCCCATGCTCCCCGCATGATCCGCCTCCTCTGCGCCCTCGCCGCGGCTCTTGCGTGGCTGCCCTTCCAAGCGTCCGCCCAGCCCACCGGCGGCGAAGCCCCAGGCCAGCCCATCTTCAAGTTCGCCAAACGCAAGCCCGACCCCCAGCCCATCCCCGAATCCCTCGCCAAGCAGCTCACCGTTTTCTTCCAGGCCCTGATGAAAGGGCCCGAGGCCGTCCGCCCCGCCTTCGACACCCTTCTCAAGGGCTCCCGCCTTGCGGAACGCACCGAAAGCGTCGCCGGCCTCGCCGGACGCACCGAGGAAGCCCTCAAGGTCTTCGGCAACGCCATCGACTTCGAACACTACGACACCCAGAAGGCCGGCAAACGCCTCCTCAACGCCACCTACCTGAGCTGGCACGCCCTTCAGCCTGTCCAATGGCGCTTTGTATTCTACGCCCCAGGCGCCGATTGGACGCTCATCAATGTCCAGGTCTCCGACAGCATCGAAGATCTCTTCGAGTAACCCGCGCGCACGCCCCGCGCGCCCGCAACCCCGCCCCCCCGCGGCCGACACCGTCCTGTTCCACAAACCGTTCGGCGTCCTCAGCCAGTTCACCGGCGCCCCAGGCCAGCCCACGCTCGCCGCGTTCGGCCTTCCACCCGGCATCTACGCCGCAGGACGCCTCGACGCCGACAGCGAAGGCTTGCTCCTCCTCACCGGCAACGGACCGCTCATCCACCGCCTCCTCGATCCCCGCTTCGCCCACCCGCGCGCGTACCACGCCCAGGTGGAACGCCTCCCCACACCCGAATCCCTCGCCACCCTCCAGCAAGGCATCCTCCTCGACGGCACCCCCACCCGCCCCTGCCGCGCCCGCCTTCTCCTTCCCACGCCACCCCATCCGGAGCGCAACCCGCCCATCCGCTTCCGCAAAACGGTTCCCACCGCCTGGATCGAAATCGTCCTCACCGAAGGCCGCAACCGCCAGGTCCGCCGGATGACCGCCGCCATCGGCCATCCCACCCTCCGCCTCATCCGCGTCGCCATCGGCGCCCTGCGCCTCGACGGCCTCGCCCCCGGCCATTGGCGCAGCCTCACCCCCGCCGAGGAAGCCGCCCTTCACGCTCCCGCCCTTCCGACACCCGCGCCCTGAATTCCCGCGGCGTCACACCCCGCAACGCCAAAAAACGCCGGTTGAAATTGGACAGGTTCTTGAACCCCGACGCGTAGGCGATCGACCCCACCGGCTCGTCCGTCTCGATCAGCATCCGGCACGCCTCCCCCACGCGCAACGCGTTCACAAACCCCCCAAACGTCCTCCCCGTCACCCGCCGGAAAAACCGGCTGAACGCCGCCGCGCTCATCCCCGCGTGCCGCGCCGCCGCCGCCTGGCTCAAATCCTCCGCCAACCGCTCCTGGATGAACCCCGATATCCGGTCCATCCGCGCCGACTGCCGCGTTTTCAACACTGGCCGGTACCGTTCCGACGCCAGCGGCGCCGCCCTTTCGTCCTCCGCCAAATCCGCCAAAATGTCCAGGAACCGCGTCACACGCTTCGCCCCCTCCGTCCGCGCCAGCGCCCCCATCGCCTCCACCACCCGCCGCGCCCTGGCCCCCTGAAAAAACAAACCCCGCCGCGCCCGCTCCATCAGCTTCCGTATCCCCTCGAACTCCGCCGCCCGCCCCACCACCCCGCCCAGCATATCCTCCGGAAACTGCACCACCAAACTGCCCGCCCACCGCGGCCCGCGCCGCGCCGGCCCCGGCCCGTCCACATACTGGTGCGGCAGATCCGGCCCGAGCAACACCAGGTCCCCCTCGTGGAACTCCGCCAAATGATCCCCCACCAGCCGCCGCCCGCGCCCCCCCACAATCGCCGTCAATTCCGCCTCCGGATGAAAGTGATACGGGCACCCAAACCCCGCCCCCCAGTTCTCCCGCACCAGAAACACCTCGCGCCCTGTCCGCCCGACCTTCTCAAATTCCGCCCGCAACATGGTTTGTCCCCGAAAGATGCCGGTTCCGCACCCGCGGATCAAGAAAGTATCAATCTTCGCGCGCCCCGCGGTGGCGCCCTCCCGCCCGCCCCGCTACCTCTTCCCCATGGCAACAACATTGGCTAAACCAGACATCAACACAGCTTATGAACTCTCCGACGCCCAGATCGCCCGCTTCCGGCGCGACGGCTACATCAAGCTCAAGGAGGTGTTCACCCACGCGGAACTCGAAGCCTGGCGCTCCGAAATCACCCGGCTCGTCAAGGAATTGAACAAGGACTCCACCCCCCTCGAAAAACGCGGCACCTACGGCAAGGCCTTCCTTCAGATCATCAATCTCTGGCGCCACTCCGAACACGTCCGCGATTTTGTTTTCTCCAGGCGCCTCGCCCGCATCGCCACCGAACTCATGGGCACCCGCGGCGTCCGCCTCTACCACGACCAGGCCCTCTACAAGGAGGCCGGCGGCGGCTACACCCCCTGGCATGTGGACCAGTTCTACTGGCCCCTCGCCAACGAAAACACGGTCACCGCCTGGGTCCCCCTCCATGCCGTTCCCCTCGACAACGGCCCGCTCTCTTTCTCCGTCGGCAGCCAGAAAATCAAGTTCGGCCGCGACCTCCAGATCAGCGACGAGTCCGAGAGGAAAATCGACGAGCATCTCAAGCTCTCCAACTTTCCCGTGGACGAATCCCCCTTCGACCTCGGGGAAGTCAGCTTCCACTACGGGTTCACCTTCCACCGCGCCGGACCCAACAAGCTCGACTACCCGCGCGAAGTCATGACGGTCATCTACATGGACAGCGACATGCGCCTCGCCGAACCCAGGAACCAGAACCAGATCAACGATTGGAACTCCTGGTGCCCCGGCGCGAAAATCGGGGAACCCATCGACACGCCGCTCAACCCCGTCCTCTACGAGCGCCCCTAACCCCCCGCCCGAATCATCGCAGTCCGGCCAAAGGGCGCGCCCAAATCTTGCGGCGCGCCCTTGGCCCATTTTCCCTTCCCTTCCGCCAGGCGCCCGCGTTAGACTGCCTCCGTGAAACCCGCCCTCTCGCTCCAGCTCTGGAGCCTTCGCAACGAACACAAGGAGGAACCCGCAAAACGCGTCGCCATGGCCGCCGCCCTCGGCTACGATGGCATCGAGCTCGCCGGCAACTACGGCCTCACCTCCAGCCAGTGGACCGACCTCCTCGCGCATTCCAATCTTCAGGCGGTCAGCGCCCATATCGGCCTGGAATCGCTTGAATCGGCCTTCGACACCGAAGCGGCCTTCGTCAAAGCCCTCGGAGCCTCCCGCCTCGCGGTCCCGTCCCTCCCGCCCGCCGTGAGAACCCCCACCGGCTACCGCGAGGCCGCCACCCGGCTCAACAAGGCCGGCCAGAACGCGAAGGCGGCAGGCCTCACGCTTCACTACCACAATCACGCCTTCGAATTCGAAAAACTCGAGGACGGCTCCTGCGGCATGGATATCCTCCTCGCCCACACCGATCCCGCCCTCGTCCGCTTCCAGTTCGACACCTACTGGATCGAGCACGGCGGCCACGAAGCCGCCGCCTACATCAAGGCCCGCGCCGGGCGAACCGGCATGATCCATGCCAAGGAAATCCTCCGTGCCGACAACTCCGAAACCGCCCCCGGCAACGGCGACATCGATTTCAAGGCCATCTTCGAAATGGCCTGGCAACACCAGTGGCCCGTGATCGTCGAATACGAAAAGGACGACGCGCTCCAGGCCCTAAAAACCGGCGCCGCCAACCTCCGCAAGCTCATCCCCGCCTGACCGAAAGCGCCCGCCCACCGGCCCTCATCCGGCCCCGCGTGCTCCGGATGCCGGCGGCTCCGTCTCGGGCCGTGCGAACGTGATTTCCCGGACGTCCGGACCAGTGATTCGTATCCGGCATCGCCATGCCCTTGCCGGCAGCGCCGCCCCCAGCCGCTCCGCCCATTCGATCACGGTGATCCCGTCTCCATCCCACAATTCTTCCAGCCCCAGCCGCATCGCCGCTCCGGCATCCTCCATCCGGTACAAATCCACATGATACAACGGCAACCGTCCGTCGCGGTACTCATGGATCAACGTGAATGTCGGGCTCGTGGCCTCTCCCGTGATGCCAAGTCCCGCCGCAAGGCCCTGCACCAGCCGCGTCTTGCCCGCCCCCAGCGGCCCTTCCAACGCCAGCACGTCCCCGCGCCCAAGCCGCGCCGCAAGGCCGCGCCCCGCGCCAAACGTGTCGTCAGGCCCCCTGGAAATGATCGTGTCCATGCGCTCCAAACAGCCCCAGGGGCGCCCGCCCCCGCGTGATCCCGCCAATCTCGCTCAGCGCCAGCCGGAACGGCCACGCCTTGCGCAATGCCGCCGCCCGCCCGCGCGCCACGGTGAACAGCAGCTCGAAATCCTCGCCTTCCCCGACGGCCTGTCCCAGGGAACACCCCCGCCCCCGGGGCACGGCCTCCGCGTCCACCACGCACCCGGCCCCGGACGCGCGGCACAGCCGCGGCAAATCCGCCGCCAGCCCGTCGCTGATGTCCATCATCGCCGTCGGCTTGAACCGCGTCACCAGCCACCGGGCCTCCCGCAGCCGCGGCGTGAACCGCAGATGCCGCCCGCCCCCGCTCCCGCCCAGCTTGCCGGTCACAAATATCCGGTCCCCCGCCCGCGCGCCCGAACGCAGCACCATCTCCCCCGGCGCCACCCGCCCCGTCATCGCCACAGAAACAAAAAGCGCCGGCGCCCGCGTCGTCTCGCCGCCCACCAGCGCCACCCCATGCGCCGCGGCGCAGCGGTTGACCCCGCGATAGACCGCCCCCAGCCGCCGCGCGTCCGCCGGCGCCGGACATCCAATCGTCACCACCGCCGCCTCGGGTTCGCCTCCCATGGCCGCAATGTCGCTCACACACCGGGCGACAGCCTTCCATCCGATCCAGGACGGCGCCGCCGCCGCAAGGAAATGCACGCCCTCCACAACCGCGTCGGTCTTCAATAGCATCCACGCCCCGCCCGCCGGCGCCCGCAACACCGCGCAATCATCCCCAACCCCCGCCACCACCCTCCCCGCCAACGCGCCGCGTCCCGGCCATCCCCGGGTCAGCCTCGCGATCAACCGGTCTTCCATCGGCCCGCCCTTCTTCACGCCAGGATCTCCGGAAACGCAAGCGCCACGGCCAGCGTCACCGCGTTGAAGATGGCGTGCGCCACAACCGCGCTCCAAAGCGACCCCGTCGCTTCGTACAGCAGCGCCAGGCCGAACCCTAGGACCACCAGCGCCGCGAACGTCGGCGGATGGAAATGCACCGCCCCAAACAACAGGCTGCTCGCCGCCGCCGCCACCGGCACCGGCAGCCGGCGCTTGAGCGAGCCGTGCAGAAACCCCCGAAAAAACATCTCCTCCGCAAACGGCGCCACCACCACCGCAAGAAACGCAAACGCCATGATCTCGCCCGCGCCATCCAGTTTCTGAAACGCAAGCAGCGCCGGCTGCGGCCCCACTTCCCAGCCCGCCAGGGTCAGGACTCCCCGCGACACCACGTTCGAAACCGCCACCGGAATCAGCAGCGCCAGATACGCCAGCGGCGGGAGCACCGCCACCGCCACCCATCCGCCCCGCCGCAGCCCCACGGCCCCAAACGGCTCCAACCCCGCGTGAAGGCACGCCGCCACCACCGTGAACACCACCAGCGCCGGAAACAGAAACGGCGCCGCGACCGCCGCCCCAGCCATCCCCGCCGCCGCCAGACCCAGCACCGGCCACCCAAACGGAAGCGCGCCCGCGCGGTTGAACCACGCCGCGCCTTCCACCCTCCGCGTCATGGCCGCCGCCGTGGCCAACGCGCCCCCCGCGCCCAGGCCCAACGCCAGCATCGCCAGACCCACCGCCGCCGCGTGCGGAATCGTTTCCAACATCCGCTCCCGGTCCCGCGGCTACGCCGCCTCCTCGAACCGCCCCATTCCCCGGAACTTCTCAAACCGCCGCTTCCGCCGCGCCCCCGGCGCAAGTTTTCCCAGCGTCCCGAGGTTCCGCAGCAGCGACTTTTTCAACGCCGCCGCCGCCGCCGCCGGATCGTAGTGCGCCCCGCCCATCGGTTCGGGCACGATCTCGTCGATCACCCCCAACCGCTTCAGGTCGGGCCCCGCCAGCCGCAACGCCTCCGCCGCCTTCTCCGCGTGGGCACGGTCCTTCCACAGGATCGCCGCGCACCCCTCCGGCGAAATCACCGAATAGTACGCGTGCTCCAGCATCAGCACCCGGTCCGCAACGGCGATCCCCAGCGCCCCGCCCGAACCGCCCTCGCCAATGATCACCGCGACCACCGGAACCGGCAGGTCGAACATCTCCCGCAAATTCACCGCTATCGCCTCCGCAATGTGCCGTTCCTCCGCCCCCACCCCGGGATACGCCCCCGGCGTGTCCACAAACGCCACCACCGGCAGCCCAAACCGTCCCGCCATCCGCATCAACCGCAGCGCCTTCCGATACCCCTCCGGATTCGCCATCCCAAAATTCCGCGCCGTCCGTTCCTTCGTGTCCCGCCCCTTCTGATGCCCCACCAACATCACCGGCCGCCCCTCCAACCGCGCAAACCCGCCAATCAACGCCCGGTCATCCGCAAACCGCCGGTCGCCGTGCAGCTCCACGAACTCCCGAAACAACATGTCCACGTAATCCAGAAAATACGGGCGCTTCGGATGCCGCGCAATCATCACCCGCTGCCACGGCGTCAGCGACGAGTACACCTCCCGCCGCACCTCCTCCAGCCGCGCCTCCAACCCGCGGACTTCCGCCTCGGTCTTCAGATCGTGCTCGGCGCTGTGCGCCCGCAGCTTGTCGATCATCCGCCGCAATTCCATCACCGGCTTTTCAAACGGCAACGGCATCATCTCTTCGGCCATGCCCCAAGCATGCCACAAACCCCGCCGCGGGAAAGCCCGCGTTGCCCCCTCACCCGCCCGCCATTTCCTCCACGGTCGGACAGAGGCACTGCGGGTTCCGGTCGCCAAACACGTTGTCAATCCGCGCCACCGCCGGCCAAAACTTGTCCTGGCGCACCCACGGCAGCGGATAGGCCGCCCGCTCCCGCCCATAAGGCTGCTCCCATCCGTCCGACACCACCGCCTCCGCGGGATGCGGCGCGCCCTTGAGCGCGTTCCGATCCCGGTCCGCACGCCCCTGCTCGATCTCCGCAATCTCGCCACGAATCGCGATCATCGCGTCGCAGAACCGGTCCAGCTCCGCCTTCGATTCGCTCTCGGTCGGCTCGATCATGAGCGTCCCCGGAACCGGCCACGACATCGTCGGCGCGTGGAACCCGTAATCCATCAACCGCTTCGCCACGTCCTCCACCTCCACGCCCGCCGCCGCCTTCAACGGACGAAGGTCCAAAATGCATTCGTGCGCCACCCGGCCCCGCCGCCCCTTGTACAACACATGGTAATGCCCCGCCAACCGCGCCGCGATGTAGTTGGCGTTCAATATCGCGATCTCGCTCGCCCGCCGCAGCCCCTCCGCCCCCATCATCCGCATGAACATCCAGGAAATCGGCAGAATCGACGCGCTCCCCCACGGCGCCGCCGATACCGCACCCCCCCTCCTCCCCGTCCCCATGTCCACCACCGCGTGCCCCGGCACATGCGGCGCAAGATGCGCCGCCGCCGCAATCGGGCCCATCCCCGGCCCGCCCCCCCCGTGCGGGATGCAAAAGGTCTTGTGCAGGTTCACATGGCAGACGTCCGCCCCAAAATCCCCCGGACGGCACAATCCCACCAGGGCGTTCAAATTCGCGCCGTCCAAATAGACCTGCCCGCCGTGCGCGTGCGCCACGGCGCAAATCTCCGGGATCGCCTCCTCAAATACGCCGTGGGTCGAAGGATAGGTCACCATCAACGCCCCCAGCTCCGCCGCGTGCCGCTCCGCTTTCGCCTTCAAATCCGCCACATCCACGTTGCCCGACGCGTCGCAGGCCACCGCCACCACCCGAAATCCCGCCATCACCGCGCTCGCCGGGTTGGTCCCGTGCGCCGACGCCGGAATCAGGCAAACGTTCCGCCCCGTCTCCCCGCGCGCCCGGTGGTAGCCCCGGATCGCCAATAGCCCCGCGTATTCGCCCTGGGACCCGGCATTCGGCTGCAACGATACCACCGGCAATCCCGTGATCGCCGCAAGCCACGATTCCAAATCCCGGAACAACCGCCGATACCCCGCCGCCTGCTCCGGCGGCGCGAACGGGTGCAACGCGGAAAACTCCGGCCACGACACCGGAACCATCTCCGCCGTCGCGTTCAGTTTCATCGTGCACGACCCCAGCGGGATCATCGACCGCGTCAGCGACAAATCCCGCGACTCCAGCCGCCGGATGTACCGAAGCATCTCCGTCTCCGTCCGGTGCGCCCGAAAAACCGGATGCCGCAACACCGGCGTTTCCCGCCGCGGCGCCAGGGGCCATTCGCAGCCATCCACCCCCTCCGCCAGGGGCACGCCAAACGCCCACGCCAGGTCCCGCAAATCCCCCTCGCCCACCGTCTCATCCAACGCCACCCCCACGGCCCCGTCGCTGTGCGCGCGCAGATTGATCCGCCGCTCCGCCCCGCGCGCCAGCACCGCCTTCGCGTCCACACCCGAAACCGCCAGGGTGTCAAAAAATGGCCCATCCACCACCGCCCCGGCCCGCCGCAACGACTCCGCCAGCCGCGCCGCGTGGCCGCGCACGCGCTCCGCGATTTCACGCAATCCGTCCGGGCCATGATACACCGCGTACATCGACGCCATCACCGCCAGAAGCACCTGCGCCGTGCAAATGTTGCTCGTCGCCTTTTCCCGCCGGATGTGCTGCTCCCGCGTCTGCAACGCCAACCGCAAGGCCAGCCGCCCGCGCGCGTCCCGCGACACGCCCACAATCCGCCCCGGCATGTGCCGCTTGAACTCATCCTTCGTCGCAAAAAATGCCGCGTGCGGCCCGCCGTACCCCATCGGCACGCCAAACCGCTGCGCGCTGCCCACCACGATGTCCGCACCCCACTCGCCCGGAGGTTGCAGCAACGCGAGCGCCAGCGGGTCCGTCGCCACGATCGCCATCGCACCCTGCGCCTTCCATCGCGCCACGCTCCCGGCCCCGTCCCGGACCACCCCGCGCGTGTCCGGCGTCTGCAACAACACGCCAAACGCCCCCTCCGTCCGCGCCGTTCCCGCGTCGTCCGCCTCCAGTTCGATCCCAAGCGGCGCCGCCCGCGTCGCCAGCACGTCCAGCGTCTGCGGATGGCATCGGGCGTCGGCCACAAACCGGCGGGCCGCCGTATCCTTGCGCAGGTGGAATGCCATCCCCATCGCCTCCGCCGCCGCCGTCGCCTCGTCCAGCAACGACGCGTTGGCGATCTCCATCCCCGCCAACTCCGCCACCATCGTCTGGAAATTCAGCAGCGCCTCCAGGCGCCCCTGCGAAATCTCCGCCTGGTACGGCGTGTAGGCCGTGTACCAGCCTGGATTCTCCAAAATGTTCCGCTGGATCACAAGCGGCGTGAAACAGCCGTGGTAGCCCATGCCCAAATAGGAACGCCACACTTCATTCTCACCCGCCAGCCGCCGCAGCTCCCCTAGCGCCTCCGCTTCCCCCACCGCCGCCGGAACCGCCAGCGCCCGCCCCGACCGGATCGCCGCCGGCGCCACCTCCTCCATCAGCGCGTCCAGGCTCGCGCACCCCAATTGCGCCGCCATTGCCCCAGCCTCCTCCGGGCCGGGCCCCAGATGCCGGGCCGCAAATCCCGGCCACCGCCCCGCGCCGCGCGCTTCCCCCGCGCTCATGCCCCGATCTGCCGCCGGTAGGCGTCCGCGTCCAATAGTTTCCCCGCCTCAGCCGGATTCCGCATCAGAATCCGAAACAGCCAGCTGCCGTACGGGTCCTTGTTCAAGGCCGCCGGCGTGGCCGGCAAATCCCCGTTCACCTCCAGAATCTCCCCCGACACCGGCGCGTAGATGTCCGACGCCGCCTTCACCGACTCCACCGTCGCCACCGCCGACCCGGCCTCGACCTGCCGCCCCACGCCGGGCAGCTCCACAAACACCACGTCCGTCAACTCGTGCTGCGCGTGGTCGGTGATCCCCACCGTCGCGTATTTGTGATCCTCGACCCGCACCCACTCGTGGGACGGCGTGTACTTCAGATCGGCGGGCACGTTCATAATCCGGCTCCTTTGTAGAGCGGACGCTTGCGGATGACAACCGGAACCCGCCGCCCGCGCACTTCCATCTCCAGTTGCGTCCCCGCCTTCGCCACCCCCGCCTCCACCCACGCCAACCCCACCCCGCACCCCAGCGTCGGAGTCAGCGATCCGCTCGTGATTTCCCCCACGTGCCGCCCCTCGAAATGCAAACCGTAATGCGCCCGCGGCGGCGCCTGCCCAGGCGCCGCCGTCACCGCCACCAGCTTCTCGCGCGCCCCCTCCGCACGCTCGCGCAGCAGCGCTTCGCGCCCGATGAATTCCCCCTTCTCCAAATCCACCGCAAACCCCAGACCCGCCGCCAACGGCGTCCGGTCCGGTCCCAGGTCCGAGCCGTTCAACGGATAAGAAGCCTCCAAGCGCAGCGAGTCCCGCGCCCCCAACCCGCATCGCGCCGCCCCCGCCGCCACCACCGCGTCCCAAATTTCGCCCAAAGCCCCGCGCGGCGCCACAATCTCCACGCCGTCCTCGCCCGTGTACCCCGTCCGCGCCAGCCAGCCCTCCACCGCCCCCCGCGCAAACCGCCCGATCCCAAACCGCGCCGGCGCCGCAATCCGCCCAAACACCCGCCGCAACAAACCCACCGCCTCCGGCCCCTGCCACGCCAACGCGCCCCATTCCTCCGACGCGTCCGCAAAACCCGCGTCCGCCCCTCCATGCGCCAACAACCAGGCCGCGTCCTCCGCGCGCCGCGCCGCGTTCACAATCAGATGATACGCCTCCGCCCCCGTCCGGTACACGATCAGGTCGTCAATCACGCCGCCCCGGTCGTTCAGCAGAAAGGAGTACTGCCCCCGCCCAACCCCAAGCGCCGCCACGCGGTTGGCCAACACCCCGTCGAGCCACCGGGCCGCTCCAGGCCCCAACAAGGTGAAATGGCCCATGTGCGAAATGTCAAAAACCCCCGACGCCTTGCGCACCGCTAGGTGCTCCTCAACGATCCCCGAAAACTGCACCGGCAGGGTCCACCCGGCAAACGCCGTCATCCGCGCCCCCGCCGCCACATGGCGGCTGTGCAAGGGAGACTCTCGCGTCGCGTCCGGCATCCCGTTTCCCTAGCGCCCAAATCCACCTTGTGCAACCCGCTTTCGTACCCGTGAAAGTGGAAGCGGCGTCCCGCCGCTTAACGCGCCGGAAGGACGGAGGACGGTGGAGGGAAGGGAGGCGTCGTGGAGTGGCGCCATGGCGCCGGGGTGGGTTGGAGTGTTAAGCGGCGGCCCCGCCACTTCCTTTCGGAGACCCCATTTATCGACGGCACAACCTGAAGTGGCGGGGGCCGCTTCCACTCCCTTTTTTCCGTGCGCCAACCGGCTTCGCGTTTACATTCTGGCCCAGCCATGAACAACCGCCGCTCCTTTCTCGCCACCCTGGCCCTCGCCCTCCCCGCCGCGGCGGACGCCCAGAATCCCTTGAAGGATTTCAAAGACGCCGAACCGCCCCCCGACGAAACCGACTGGTCCCGCACCGGCCTGGAAATGTCCGACCCCACCCGCCTCGGCCTCCTCGTCGAAATTCTCAACCCCGGCGCGAAGGTCGAGGACCTCTCCGACAAAGGCATCCAGGCCCTCGTCGCCGAACAAGTCCGCGAGGCCGGGGTCAAGATCACCGGAACGGGACGGACCCGTGACGCCGAAGCCTACCTCTACATCGTCATCAGTTTTTACCAGAACGCCTTCAACATCTCCGTCCGCTTCCGGCGCCCCGCAAAATTCCTCGCGCGCGGCATCACGCTCCAAGCCCTTGCCACCACCTGGCAGGAGGGCCTCACCGGCACGTTCGGTTCAAGCCCCGAATTCATAACCCAGAAAACGCTCGACCTCGTGGACAAGTTCCTCGGGGATTTCACGTCGGTCAACGACCTGAACTGACCCACGTCCAGACTTGGGGCGTCACGCGGCGAATGGCGGGCAGAAAGCAAAAAGCCCGGCATAAGTGTGCCGGGCCTTTCATGCAAAGCTTGGATTGACTGCGGGAATCCCGCTTATTTGCGCCGACGGCGCAAAACGGCAATGAACACCCCTGCACCAATGACGGCCGCGACGGTCGACGGTTCAGGAATCACCGACCATGTGTAGGTCACGAACACTGCCATGTTCGCAGTTGCTTCCTCCAACCCCAACTGCACCCCATCCGCGGCGCTGCCAAGGAACTGGGCTGAAGCCGCCAGAAGGATTTCTATGTTTCCCGCACCGGTGTAGGCGGAACGCACAGCGTCGGAAATCGACGGATTCCATGCATTCGACAGCGAGCCCGCAGGGGAAACAACGTTCGGAAAGTTTGTTCCCGTGAAGCTTGCGAGGGAAAAATCCGGGCTGGCTACGTCCGGGCTCAAGAATCCCCCGTTGGAGACGGCCAAATCAACGCCGTTGGTGGACAAGTTGGTCGTCTGCGCGGTGAAGAGGATCGTCTCAATTCGCAGGCTCGTCACATCTCTCGGACCCACCGCCGTGTTCGTCGCCGTCAGAGTCCCCGACACCGTGCCGGTCACCGTCAGAGTTACCGATTCCAAGACGATGGTCTGACCCAAGTTCGAACCAATGGCCGCGGCGTTGAACTGCGGCAAAAACACACTCGGGTTGAAACTGGTCAAGAACGACAAATTCGTCGAATAATTTGTCGATTGCCCGCTCGCCGTGCCCGCCAACGCGAACGCCAACACCACCGCGCATACTGCGCCCATCCCATTTTTCATAGCTCCTGTCTCCTCTCTCGTTGTTTTCTAAACTGACGCAAACCTGCCCGATCCCCGCCCTCCGCGCAAGAAAAATCTGCATTAGAAGTTAGGAGAATCAGGAAACTCACCATAACCACATCTAATAATGTCGCCCTTGTGCGCCCCCGCCGCCCGCCTATTCTTCTTCGTCCCACTCCCGGTTCATCGGGTTATCCTCCCCGTGCTCCCTGCGGTAAATCCACGCCGCGACAAGCCCAGCCACCCCCAGTGCCCCCACAACCACCATCGCAAGCTCCGTGTATCGCCGCCCAGGCTGCTCCCACCCCAGTTCCGCTAACATCGGCACTCTCTCAAGCCACGGCCGCTGGTACTTGATGGATGGCTCGATCTCCATCGACCGGACCATCGCCTCGAACTCCGGATGCGCCGCCTCAAAGTCCGCCTCCCGCACATAACAATTCAACTGAATCACGCCCCTTTGCGTCAGTTTCATCCCCGCTGCGGACACCACAGGCCCCACCCCGGGAACCGACTGCGCCAACCTCAGCCACACCACGTCGATCCCCGGCTCATGCATCACATCCCCCGCCTTCAACGCCGTGAACACCCGGCCCGCCCCATCCCACACCCGCATCCTGGCCAAGTCCCCCTGCGGCACCCGTCCCCCGCGGATGTCCACCAACGCGTAAGGATACTCGGGCCGCCCCGTAAAAACGGTTTGCCGGTGGAAAACGTGCTTGTACAGATGCCGCCCCTGGCCGGGCGCCCCCATCGCCGCCAAACCCAGCCCGTTCACAAATGCCTCCACGCTCGCATCCGGAATCCGCGCCCACCCCGGTGGCAAACGAATCGAGAACCCGTCCCCCCCAAACTCCCGTACCTCCCATTTCTCGAACGCTGGCAACTCCGCCGCCCGGCCCTGCGCAAACGCGCCGACCGCCCCGGCCCCCAACAACAGGCCCAACAACCCCATAATCCGCATCGCCCGGCGGGCCATGGGCGGTGAGGGATTCGAACCCCCGGCCACCTCGGTGTAAACGAGACGCTCTACCGCTGAGCTAACCGCCCGTTCCGCCATCCGCCGACAGCACATGATCCATTCTTTAACACAACTTCAATCTGCGCGCCAGAGTAATGCAATCACGCCCCCCGCCCCCCCCGCCACTTCGTCATGGAGACCCCGATTATCACGGGAACAGCCGGAAGTGGCGGGGCCGCTTCCACTTTAAGGCTGTCCCCCGCGCGCCCGCGCCGCTAATCCACAGCCCATGACGCCCAACCGCATCGACCAACGCTTCGCCGCCCTCAAAGCCCGCGGCGCCCGCGCCTTTGTCGCCTACCTCACCGCCGGCGATCCCAACCCCGCCGCCACACCCCCCATCATCGAAGCCATCGCCGGCGCCGGCGCCGATATCGTCGAACTCGGCGTGCCCTTCTCCGATCCCATCGCCGACGGACCGGTCATCCAGCAGGCCTGCCAACGCGCCCTCGCCCAGGGCGCATCCCTCCCCGTCGTCCTCGACATCCTCCGCCAAACCCGCGCCCGCACCGATGTCCCAATCGTCCTCTTCACCTATTTCAATCCCGTCCTCCGCTACGGGCCCAAGCGCTTCTTCGCCGACGCCGCCGCCGCCGGCGCCGACGGCATCCTCCTGCTCGACCTGCCCCCCGAGGAAGCCGGCGCCGAACGCGCCGAGGCCAATGCCGCGGGCCTTGCATGGATCTGCCTCATCGCCCCCACCACGCCCGCCGAACGCGTTCCCATCCTCGCCGCCAACAGTTCCGGCTTCGTCTATTATGTGTCCCGCGAAGGCGTCACCGGCGTCCGCGATTCCCTCGCCGCATCCCTCGGCGAACGCCTGCGCTTCCTCCGCGCCCACTCGAACCTGCCCGTCTGCGTGGGCTTCGGCATCTCGACCGCCGAACATGTCCGCGCCGCCGCGCGGGACGCCGACGGCGTGGTCATCGGCTCGGCCATCGTGCGCCAGATCGAACTCCACGGCGCCGACCCATCCCTTCCCGCGCGCGTCGCCGATTTCGTCCGCCCCCTCGCGGAAGCCGCCCACCATCCCAAGGCATGAAAACCGCCGCCATCGACAACGGCGAACGCCGCGTCGGCATCGCCATCAGCGACGACCTCGGCATGCTCGCCCGCCCTCTCGCCACGATCCAGGACGCCTCCCCCAAACGCCGCCTCGCCCAAACCGCCGCCGCGCTCCGCAACGCCGCCCCGGACCTCGTTCTCGTCGGGCTCCCAAAAAACATGGACGGGTCCGAAGGCCCGGCCGCCGCCGCCGCGCGCGCCTTTGCCGGCCAAATCGCCGCCGCCACCAACCTCCCTGTCCGCCTTGTCGATGAACGCCTGTCCACGGTCCAAGCCTCGCGCTCGCTGCGCGAGCAAGGTCTGGACTCCCGCAAGCAACGAACCCGCATTGACGCCGCCTCCGCCGCCGTCCTTCTCCAAGCCCACCTCGACGCGCAAGGGTGACGGCGGCCCGCAATCGCCGGACGCCTGTTCAACCCCGGCGGCGCGCCCACGCGCGCGAAGGGGGAGCGCAAACAGGCCCTCGACGAGAATGATGGGCTTGGGCGCGCCCACGCGCGCGAAAGGGGAGCGGAACGCGCGCCGCACCCGGCCCGGCTCACTTCTCCCGCGCGCCCGCGTCGCCCGCCGCACCCGCCGCCGGGGAGGCCGATTCCCCGCCGTTGCCCTCCGCCGCCCGTTGCATCAGCTCCCGGATCGCAAAGAGCATCTCCGAAATCTTGAACGGCTTTTCCAGGAGCACCAGCGGCCAGACCGCCGAGGCGCGCTGTTTCACCAGGTCGCTGAAATAGCCGCTGACCAGAATCGCCGGCGTCTTGATCCCGCAGCTCCGCGCCATCTCAATGACGGTCAACCCCGGCATGTCGTCCAGGTGCTGGTCCACGATCAGGAAATCCGCGTGCATCTTGGGGGCGCCGGACGCCGTGGCCCCGAGAAGTTCCACCGCCTCCGTGCCCGTCGCCACCACCGTCGCTTCGTGCCCGACGGTGTGCAACGCCCGGGACACCACCAGCCGCAGGCTCGGTTCATCGTCCACGACCAACACATGCAGCTTCGGCATGTTCGCAAGGGACTTGCGCAGGTCCATGGTCGCCTCCTCCACGGGCACGTAGCTGGGATCGGCCTCCGCAATCCGCCCGCTCAACGACGCCGCCAACACCTCGTGCAACATCGCCGCCGCTTCCCGCGCCTTTTCATGCGACGCCCGGACCGTCTCCGCCACATCTGCCGCCCGCCCCGACGTCAGCCGCTCGTCGTCCAACACCACGTTCAGCAGGTTCCCAAAGTCGTTGATCAACGCCGCGGACGCGTTCAAGATGGTTTCCGTTTCGATCCGTTGCCGCTCCGACGCCCCCAACTGCCCCTGCCACCCCCCCGACGCCGAACGCTCCACCAAGAACGTGAACCGCACCAGCTCCGGTTCCTCCCGGTCGCCGTGATAATCCATCATCACATGGCAGGAAAAGTCCCGCTTTTCCACCCCGCGGCACTCGAACACCTGCCAGCGGTGTTCCCGCCGCCAGGTTTGCGGACGGCGCAGCAACGCCTTCACGGAGTCCAGGCTGCGCGTGAACACCAGATGCAGCGCGTCCCGCCCGCGCGCCTCCTGCGGCAGGTATCCGAACACCCGCGTGAACGCGTTGTTCACATGCAGCACCGGCAGTTCGTCCTCCCGCATCGCGCACAGGATCACAGGGTCCGCCATCCGTTCCATCGTCGTCAGCAGATACCGGTCCACGTACTCCGTGAAATGCTGCACCAGCTCGCTGCCGGCCAGAATGGTCACGTCCACCACCGTCCCCGACAGGGTCCGTTCCTTGCCCCCGCGCACGGTTCCCTCCCCCGGCGCCAGCACCACCAGCAACCACTCAAACCCCTCCTCCTCGGGCCGGGGCGCCTGGAAAATCATGGTCCGCTTCTTGAGCACGCACTCGTACACCGCCCCGCCAAACGTGTGCGCCAACCGCTTGTCCAGCAGCGGAAACAACCGCTCCCCCTTCGGCGGCGCCTTGCTCAACCCAAACAACCTCCACGCCGTCGCGTCAAACGACCCCGCCAGGCATTCCCCATCAATGTTGAGCCGCAGATCGAACCGGCCCACCGCCCCATCCGGCGTTGCCCGCCGTTTGATCAATCTGCTGAGGACACCCATGCCAATCCCGCCGCGCCTACGCGCCACTCCAGCCCGCCAACCGCGCCAGCATCCACCAAAATGCCCGGCCCTTCAACGCCCCATTCAGCGGGCGGCTGTGCGCCGCGCTGTCCGGCAGCGCCATGCCGTGGCCGGGATTCTTCGCATTCCCCTCCTCCGCCCACGCGCCCCAGGCCGTTGCCGCAAACCCAAGCCCCGCCGCCAGCCACCTGCCCAGTCCCGCCGCTTTTCCGCTCATGCCGACCTCCTTCGTGTTTCCAGCCTTCCGATTGATCGAATGTTCTATTTTTCCCGGCTACGGTGCGCCATCCCCGGCCCATGCGCCAGCCAAATCCGCGCACCATGCCGCCCGCCCAGCCGCCTTGGAAAGGGAACTGGCCCCCACGCCCGCCCCGCGCCGTCTGGCCTGGGAAGTCCTGGGCCAGGTGGCCCCGCGGAAAGACCGGCGCCTTCGCCGGACGCGCCGGCCCTCCGATCGTCAACCGGAATCCCCCGAAGTTTGCAAAGCGCCAACGGGGCCATGGCACATTTCCCGCGGGGGGAAACGGCGCCGGCTCTTTGCGCCCCCTGGGCGGCGGTGTCGGATATGGATTCCGTCCAAAGAATGCCCCAACCCAGCAACCCTGCGCGAGGGGGGAGTCGAACCCCCACGCCTTTCGGCATACGCACCTCAAGCGTACGTGTCTGCCATTCCACCACTCGCGCGCGGAACTCTCCTCTTAGCCTTCGCCCACGCCCTCCGCAAGCCCCAATCACGCGCCCCGCCAGCTTCGCCAGCCCCGACCCGCCCCCGCGGAAATCCATGCCCTCGAATCCTTTTCCTTGTATCCTGTGCCCCACACGGGTTAGGTTGCCCAGACGTGGTCCTTACCAATCTCACGCGCGCCAATGAAATCGGCGCCAACTGTTACCGCCTCGACTGGAACGGCGCCTCCTTCCTCCTCGACGCCGGCATGCATCCGCGCATGGCCGGCCCCAGCGCCACGCCCCTCCTTTCCGGCATTCCCCACGGCAAACCCGGCGCCCTCCTCCTGACCCACGCCCATCTCGACCATCTCGGCGCCGTTCCCCTCGCCGTCCGCCGCCTCGGCGCCCCCATCCTCACCACCGCCCCCACCGCTCTCCTCGCCGACCCGCTCCTCCGCAATTCCGCCAACATCATGCGCAAACAGGCCGAGGAACGCGCCGACACCACCATTCGCCACTACAGCCACGCCGACGTGGATCATACCCTCAAACTCCTCCGCCCCTGCCCCGCCCACAAAGCCCTCCCCCTGGACGAACTCGCCGGCGCCCCCGGCATCTCCCTCGAATTCCGCGACGCCGGCCACATCCTCGGCTCCGCCGGCGTCCTCCTCCGCGACTCCAGCAAGTCCCTCTTCTACACCGGCGACGTCAATCTCACCGACCAAACCCTCGCGCGCGCCGCCGATTTCCCCACCGAACATGTCGATGTCCTCCTCCTCGAATGCACCCGCGGCGCCCACCCCGCCGAGCCCGGCTTTTCCCGCGACGGCGAAATCCAGCGCCTCGCCTACTCCATCAACGGCGTCTTCCAACGCGGCGGCGCCGTCCTCATCCCCGTTTTTGCCCTTGGCAAAACCCAGGAAGCCCTCGCCGCCATCCACCTCCTCCGCCAGGCCGGCGACCTCCCCCGCGTCCCCGTCTTCATCGGCGGCCTGTCCTGGCGCCTTACCCAAATCTACGACCAGCTCGCCTCAAAATCCCGCCGCCACCACCCAGGCCTCAGCCTCCTCGAAGAGGTCCGCCCCCAACTCCTCGACGGACGCGCCGCCGCCAATCTCCGCCCCCGCCGCGGCCAGATTTACCTGCTCTCCTCCGGCATGATGACGGAAAAAACGCTCTCCAACATCCTCGGCCAGCGCATGCTCGCCGAGCAACGCCACGGCATCTTCTTCATCGGCTACACCGATCCCGAGTCCCCCGCCGGCAAACTCCGCGCCGCCGCCGCCGCCGGCCGGCCCGCATCCCTCGACCCGGCCTTCGGCCCACAGCCCGTCCGCTGCGCCGTCGATCACTTTGACCTCACCGCCCACGCCCAACGCGACGGCCTCCTCGAGTACGCCGAAACGCTCAACCCCGCCACCGTTGTCCTGATCCACGGCGACCCGCCCGCCCTCGAATCCATGCGCGCTGAAATCCAGGCCCGCCGCCCCGCCACGCGCGTTGTCATCCCGCCGCCCGGACAACCCATCGACCTCGCCCCGTAAGCCGCCGGCGCCGCCGGCCACACCCCGCCCGGTCCCCCCGCGAAAATCGCCGCGGCCCTCGATGCGCCGCCGCCTCCCCCTCCAAGCGCCCACCCCCGCAAAAACACAAAACCGCCGCGCCCAAACCGGGCTTGGCGGTTCTGCTTGCCCGGGCTCCGAACCCGGAAAACTCGCGCGCGCCGCGCGCGGCTTTATTTGAGGTGCTTCGAGACGAGCTTCGTCATCTCGAACATCGTGACGTTCTTCTTTCCGCCAAACACAGCCTTCAAGGCCTCGTCGGCGTTGATCTGCGTCCGCTTCTTTGCGTCCTGCAGGCCGTTCTTCTTGATGTACACCCAAAGCTTCTTCGTAAGCTCCGTCCGCGGAAGCGGCTTGTCGCCGACCACCGCCGCCAGAACGGCGTCCGGCTGCACGGGCTTCATGAATTCAGGATTGGGTTTGCGCGCTGACTTTTTCTTGGTTGCCATAGGTTTTTGCAGACTCCCTTCACTTGTTAGGTTGAACGTCTTTTACAGCGGCCCGCCGCCCCTGCCAAGCGAAATGTGGCATTTGTGTGACAATTCCGCCGGCCCCGTCCCCGCGCGCTCCACCCCGATTTTTCCGCTTTTCTCCGCCGCCCCACCCCCCTTTCATTCCCGAATGCCCCATCCCACCTTCGACGCCCTCGCCCAAAACGGCCACATCCTCCCCGCCTCCGCCAAAAACGCCGCCGCCCTCCATCACGCCGCCGCCCCCAATTCCGTCGTCCGCCGTTCCCTCGACGAACTCGTCGAACGCAACCTCTGGCAGGAGTTCAATGACCGCTTCTTCAAGACGCTGGCCTTCGGCACCGGCGGGCTCCGCGGACGCTCCATCGGACGCGCCGTCACCGCCGCCGAGCAAGGCGCCGCCCCGGCCGGCGCCCGCCCCGAGTTCGCCTGCGTGGGCTCCAACGCCGTCAACGATTTCAATATCGAACGCGCCACCCGCGGCCTCTGCCGCGCCGTCCGCAAGTCGTTCCCCGGCCAGCGCCCGTCCCTGGTGATCGCCCACGACACCCGCCATTTCTCCCGGCACTTCGCCGAGCTCGCCGCCAGGGCCGCCGCCAATGAAGGCGTGGACGCCTTCCTCTTCGACGCCGATCGTTCCACCCCCCAGCTTTCCTTCGCCGTCCGCCGCCTCGGCGCCGCCGCCGGTGTCGTCATCACCGCCAGCCACAATCCCCCCCACGACAACGGATTCAAAGCGTACTTCAGCGACGGCGCCCAGATCGTCGAGCCCCAAGCCTCCGCCATCATCCGCGAGGTCGAGGCCGCGCCCGTTACCGGCGATTTCACCCCCACCCACGGCGCCTCCGTCACCGTCCTCGAAGCCTCCGCCGACGCCGACTACGCCGCCGCCCTCGACACGCTCGTCCTGGACCGGCCCATGCTCGCCGCCCAGGCAAAATCAATCCATGTGGTTTATACTCCCATCCACGGCGCCGGCATCCGCGCCGTCCGCCCCGCCCTCGAACGGCTCGGCGTCCGCGCCTCCTATGTCGCCGCCCAGATCGCTCCCGACGGCGCCTTCCCCACCGTCAAGTCGCCCAACCCCGAAAACGGCGAGGCCCTTGCCCTGGGCATCGAGGAGGCCCGCCGCGCCGGGGCTGACGCCGTTATCGGCACCGACCCCGATTGCGACCGCATGGGCGTCGCCGTCCGCAACGCCGCCGGCGGGTATGAACTGCTCACCGGAAACCAGATCGGCTCCATCCTTGCCCATTACCGCGCCGCCACCCTCTTCCGCCAGGGCGTTCTCACCCCCGCCAACGCCGCGCGCGCCTGCCTCATAAAGACCTTTGTCACGACGGAACTCCAGGCCGCCATCGCCGCCAAGTTCGGCCTGAAACTTGTCAACACGCTCACGGGCTTCAAATACATCGGCGAAAAGCTCCTCGACTACGAACGCATGCTTCTGGCCGCCGAACCCGGCCTGGGACGTTACAACGATCTGCCCCACGACGCCCGGCGCGACGCCCACCTGCGCGCGGGCTGTTTCTTCGTGTTCGGCGGCGAGGAAAGCTACGGCTACTCCGGCGGCGATTACGTGCGCGACAAGGACGGCAACGCCGCGGTGGTGATGTTCGTGGAAGCCCTCGCCGCCGCCCGCGCCGGCGGCATGAACCTCCTCGACTATCTCGACGCCATCTACGCCGAGTTCGGATACTTCACCGAGTCGCTTGGCCAGATCGTCCTGGAAGGTGCCGAGGGCGCCGCGCGCATCAAGCGGATGCTCGACGCCTTCGCCGCCGACCCCCCCGCCGAATACCTCGGCCACCGCGTCACCCGCGTGGAAAACTTTGCCCGGCAAGAATTCCGCGACGCCGATGGCAAGCTTATCCCCAAGGAACTCATGCTCATGGTCCACCTTGGCAATGGCGCGCGCTTCGCCGTTCGCGGCTCCGGCACCGAACCCAAGGTCAAGTTCTACCTGTTCGGCTCCCGCCTGCCCGCCCCAGGCGCGAAGCTCGCGCCCGCCGAACTGGCCGCCGCGAAAACCGACGTCCGCGCCTTTCTCAAAGAACTCTGGCCCGCCATCGAAGCCGACGCCATGCGCCGGGCGGGCTGACGGGCCTGTCCGCGGCGTCCCTGGGAACGGATGTGAACCACTCGCCTTAAGGCGGGATTGGACCGCACGAAAAAGCAAGGCCCCCGGGGCAAAACCCCGGGGGCCCGCATCGTTGAGACGATTACTTTTTGGCCGAACGGCGCCGGAGGGCGGCCGCGCCCGCGAGGGCCGCAATCATGCCCGCCACCGCACCGGGCTCGGGGATGACGTAGGTCACTGTGAGCAGAGGCCTGGCGCCGACATCCAGATTCTCCGAGCTCGCAAAGGACTTTGCCGAGGTGAAACCTTCGGGGCCGAGAAGGATCCATCCGTGGTTTGGCGCCACTCCATCAACCCACGACTGGACGTCCGCCACCATTCCAGCCCCGCTCCATATCGGCGCGTCCAGAGCGCCACCGACAGCCTGTGTCGCGCTGGGCGTCGCGACAAAGTCGCCTCCCGCCGTGATCCAACTGCTTGTGGATGCGAAGCGAAAGAGCCAAGTGCCGTCGCCGGGCTCTGCCGGGCCTCCCTGCCCTTGGCCGGCGGATGGCGCCACCGTTCCCTCGCCCCACGAATTTGTAAGCCGGAAGAGGCTCATGGTCACCGGCCCCGCGCGTTCGCTCTTGTCCACGGTAAGCCGCAGCGTGGCGGCTTGGATCACCGCGCCTGTTGGAATCAGCGAGGACAGGTCGAACCAGAACAAACTGCGGCGAACGCCCCCACCCTGGTTGGGGCCGGTCCGCCCCGCCACCACCGATTCGCCGCCCCCGGCGCTTCGCTGGTTGGTCGCGTCAAGGGACGCGTAAATCGCAGTGTCCTCAGTCGCCGTTAGGCTGACAAGGAGCGCCTCGCACGGGGTGCCGCCCCACAAGAGGGCCGCCGCCATCACCACCAAAGACTTCCGGCTCGTTCGCGTCCTCCAATCGCAGCAGGGCCGCCATGGGAACCCATCAACCCGTGCACCAGGAAGCCCCGTGGGGGTTGGAACCCCACGGGCTTCCACGCGGCATCTGGGGCGGAGATTACTTGCCGCCGCTGCGCCGGCGCGCGGCAACCGCCAGGCCCGCCGCCGCCAGCAGCCCGAGGATCGTGCCAGGCTCGGGGATCGCCTGCGGAATGTACAGCGCCACCAACTGGCCCTGCTCCACAAGTTCGCCGCCGATGGCCCGGTGGGCTTGGACCGTGGCCAGGAACCAGCCGTCGCCAAGAATATCCCACACGGGAATGATACCGGAGGACTCTTCATCCCGGGTGATGAAGTTGGTCGAGCCGGTCGGCGAGTTGGTCGTGAAAAACTGCGGGTTGTGCTGGGCAATCAAGACCAGGTTGCTGGTGCTGGTGTCGTACATCCAGATCGCGCCGAGATCATTGTTGTTGCCGATATCCTCCTGGATCAACAGGCGTGTTACCCCGTCGTTGCCGACGACCGCGGTGATGTTGTCCATCATCTGCGGGCCGTTGGTCCGTCCGACCGTGTTCGCCTGCACCAGAGCGTTATCCTGGTAGCCGTTGATCAAGATTTCAACCGTTCCGCCGTTGGTCGGATTCGTGATGTCGTCAAATTCCATCTTGAAGAGCCGCGTCCGGTTCGTCCCGCCGAAATTGTCGGTCGTCACGAAGTAGTACACGTTTGAGTTGGCGGGATCCCACACACCGTCCTCAAGCCGCTTGAACTGGGTAACTGTATTGGCGATGTCGTTGGATTGCTGCAGGGAACCCGTCGGATCGCTCACGCTCGAGTAGTCCGGGTGGGTATAGAACCCGAAATCGGCCTTGCCCACGTAGCTCGTGGACCCGAAACCGAACGCAGCCGTCTCATAGGCGATTCCCGCCGTCCCCGCACCCAACTCGTCCAACTTGACGCCGTACAGGGTCCCGTTGTTCAAGCCAGCCTTTTCCACGTCATTGCCCGTGGTCTGCTTCGCGCCGACATACATGTACAGTTCGCTCGGATGCTGGCCTTGGAGCACCGCATTCGTGATCCCCGTGGTGTTGCGGGAGTCATCCATGCCGATGGCGACCGTCAGATCCTGGGGCGTGGGACTCAAAAGGTAGTTTTCCCAAGCGGCCTTGCCCAGGCGCGCCAACTCGTAGCTGTCCCCGGTGCCCGGTCCTGTCACCACGGTCGCAAATTGCCGCCCGTGGAAGAACGGCGAAAAGTCGGGGGAAGTCTCCTCGCCGCTGAAGAACAGAAGGTTGGTCGTGCCCTTCCCGGTTGCGGCGTTGAACAGCGCCGCGACCGCCGGAAGATCCGCCGAGCAGAAACGGTTCAACTGCGCCCCGGTGCCCGGCACGTTCACCGCGCCGTTGGTCCAAGCCGCCGCGCCAACGTTCCACACGAACAGGTTCGTGATCGCGTCCGAGCCCGCGCTCACGCCGAAGCTGCTCTTGTCAACGACCAGCCGCGACACAAACGAGCCGCTGCTGCCATGCACCCGGTTCGAGCCGGACGTGTTTCCCAACTCGTGGTTGACCAGAACCGTGAAGGTCCCGTTCCCGTTGTCGAACGCGCCCAATCCGTCGGGAATTCCGACGAACTGGTAACCGTTGCTGGCTGTGCCAACGTCCGTGCCCAGGGTTTGGTTGTTCACATTGCTGACGGTGATAATCGAGAGCGTGCCCACGCCCGGCGCGACCCCTTGAAGATAAGGCGCCGTGATGGTGCTTGGTCCGATCGATTGGGCGGCGGCGCCGCCCGCGAACGCCACAGCCAACCCGGCCGCGGCAACTTTCCATGTCTTCATGTCTATTAGCCTCCTCTTATTAGTTGTAGTTGCAGTTCAAAACTTCGAGACCACTCAAGCCCCGCTGTGTGGCGGTTGCGTGACAATTGTGTGACATTTTGGTGACGAAACCGGACCAATAGGCGCCATCGGCTGGAATAAATCTGCGAAACCGCCTTCCCGCCGCTTTTCCTCTCGCCTCCCGCCCGGGCCCCCTTAAAATCGCCGCCATGAATGTCACGCCCGTCAAACTCCGCATCGGCCAACGCGCCCAGTTCTGGCTCCGCCTCGGCGGCTGGCTTCTCGGCATCGCCGCCACGCTTGCCGCCATCGCCGCCGCCGCGTTCTGGCTCGGGAACCCCGCCGCCCGCAAATCCACGGCCGAAAAGGCTTCCCAGCAGCCCGCCCTCACCATGCGCGACCTCACGCCCCTGCCGTCCGCCGATTTCGTCCGCACCAACCTCGCCGGGCATCCCTCCCAAATCGAAGCCTACAAGGTCTTCGGCGCCCCCGCCGGCCCCAACCCGCTCCGCGAAGCCTCCGCGCTCCTCGCCAAGGGCGACGCCGCCGGCGCCCGGGCGCGCGTGGACGCCACGCTCGCCGCCCATCCAAACTCCGCCGCCGCGCTCGGTTTCCGCGCCGTGCTCCACCTCCGCGAGGGCAACACCGGCGGCGCCCTGCTGGACCTTGCCGCGGCCCTTGAGCACGAGCCGGGCAACGCCCCTTGCCGCAATATTCGCGCCCGCATCTTCCTTTCGCAAAACAGGCCCGAGGAGGCCCTGGGCGACCTGGACGCGGCGCTCGAAAGCGCGCCCGCCTTCCTCGAAGCCCGCAAGACCCGCGCCCACTTGCGGGCCACCCTGCGCGATTGGAGTGGCGCCATCGCCGATTACGACGAGATCGTGCGCGTCCAACCCGCCGATGCCGCCGCCATCGCCTCCCGCGGCGTCGTCCGCGTCCAGCTTGGCCAGAACAGGGAGGCCGAAGCCGACCTGCGCCGGGCCGGCATCATCAACCCCGCCGACCCGGCCATTGCCTGCAATCACGCCGCGGTCCTTTACTCCCTCGATCGCTACGACGACGCCCTCGCCACGCTGGAGCCGGTATTGAAACATCCCCAGATTCCCGCGGCCGTCTCCACCCTCGAAGGCGTCCTCCTCGCCGCCAAGGGCGACCTCCCGAAAGCCACCGAAGCCCTCGACCGCGCCCTCGCCGCGGACCCCAACCACGCTCCAGCCTTGCGGGAACGCGCCCGCGTCTGGGCCCTCCGCGGCGAGCCCGCGAGGGCCGCCGCCGACACCGCCGCCGCCGAACGCCTTGGCGCCCCTACTCGCTCAGATCCACCCCGGCCTTGAAAGCAATCTTGCGCTTCGCCAGTTCTTCCTGGAGCCGCGGCGAAATCTGTCCCGTTGTCCAAAGCACGAACGGCTTGCCCGATTGCGCCATTTCGCCCAGGCGGGAGGCGATCAACGGCGAGAACACCATGTAATCGACGGCCACAGGCACAAGCACCCTGCCCTGGCCGTCCTCGCACCACACCACCAGCCGGTTCTGGACCACCCGCCGGATCGGCGCTTCGGTCTGGTGATAGAGCTTCATCATCTGGGCCACCGCCTGAAAGAACCGGGCGTCTTCCTCGGCCTGGGCCTGCACGGCGCAGGCGAGGAACGGCGAGACATCGACGCCTTGAAGCGCCGCCAGGGAGTCGCAGATGACCGTTTCGTGCCATGGCGAAAAGTGCGGGTGCTTGAGCAGCGGTTCGGTCTGTTCCCGGCTCAATCCCAGAGCGAGCAACTGCTTCCGGTTGGCAATGCGCAGGTTCGGCGGGTCCTCGTCGATCATACGCTGGTAAAGATTCCGGTTCACGTTCAGCGCCTTCACGGCGATGGCGCCCGCGCCCGCGGTGGCGGCGCCCAGCCCGATGTCAATTCCCTTCGCGACACTGGCCTGGACCCACGCGACTTTGTTCAGCTCCGCCTGCAACTCCGGGTTGGTCGAATACGGGTTCACGTTGTACTTGGCCGCGAGCTGCCGCTTCGCCTTGGACGCCCCGGCCATCTCCGTGTAGGCCTTGTCCTCGTACTCGCTCGAGCCGCCCTTCATGCTTTCCCCGATGCCGCCAAGCATCCGGCTGGCGCCCTTCGGGATCGAGCCCAGGGTTTTCAACGGATTCATGATCGCGCCCCCCGCGGCCTTCAGGGTGTCCCCGCCGGCCTTGCCGATGGCCTGGCCGAACTTCTCCGCCGACGAAACCCGGCGCAAATCCACGATCGCGGCCGCTTCCGCAATCCGGTCCAGCACCATGCCGGTCGTCAGAACATCCGCCGCGGTTCCGGAAGGCCCCGTGAACTGGTAGGTGTTCACCAGCCCGTCGTTGTAGGCCTGCGGATACACGGTGTAGCCTTCCCCTTGCAGCGGCGCGCTTCCGAGAAACGCCTGGGCCGGGACATGGGACGGGCCCTCGGCGGCGGCGGCGGGCGCCTGTTGGGCCGGCAACCGCGCCGCAAGGGCCATGACAACGGCAAGGGTGAACACTGTGGTGGTGCGGTTTCGCATGGGGCTCATGAGTACTCCGGGGTTCGGGGTGGGGTGTTGGTTGGGGGGAAACGCTTCGCCGGGAAACGTCAAAAATTGTACGGGATGTGAAGCTGCATCTCGTGCGTGCCGCGCATGGTGATGCCGGGATTGGGCGTCCCGGGGACGACGCGGTTCAGAAACGCGAGCCGGAACAGTTTCGTGTAAAGGCTGATGCAGTTCGGCCCCCACACGTCGGAATGCCCGTTCATCAACTCCTTGTTCGCCCCCAAAACCCAGAACCCCGTCCGGTTGCGCACCTCCGGCCCGGTGTAAAAGTTGATCTTGCTCACCGTGCCGTTGATCGCGTACACGCGGAACATTCCCTCCCCCGAGAACGGGTCGGCGGCCAGGTTGTAATCGATCACCCGCAGCGCCTGCTTCACGTAGTCCGCGTCCTTCGGGCGGGCGAGCACCTGGACCGGGGTCTCCGGCGTCCGCGGAAACAAGCCCTTGTCCGGATGCCACGCCTGGTCCTCCAGCAAATCCACATGGCCGTTGATGAGATATTGATTGAAGACCGTCGTCCGCCGGTAAAACAGTGCCCCCGATATCCCCTCCGTCGCGGCCTTTTGGAAGGAGCCAAGGGCCGTCCCAATGGTCGTGCCAATTGGGAACGCCACCTTCGTCGCCATGTCGGTGTCCGAGGTCACCGACACGAAGTACGGCTGTTTCCGGTTGAAATCGTCCTCAATCGGCAGCGCGCTCAGAACGCGGTTGGCGTACTCCGATTCCCCCGCGGAATTCAGGAACAACACCAGGTCCGCGAACCGCTCGGTCGTGAAGCTTTGCACGCCCCCGTCCCGCCCGATCTGCTCCGCCACCTTGCGCGCAAACCATTGCGCCACCGCCTGCTCCAGCACCTTCGACCCGAAGGAATGGCCCATGAACACCCGAACCGGATCGTCGGGCGAAGGCGGCGTGCCGGGTTTCGTCGCCTCCTGGATCGCCGTCAGCGCCACGCCCGCCGCCGCGCTGTCCCCCACCCGTGTCGCCGCCGCTTTGCGCGAGAAAAACGTCGCCGCCCGCGGAAGGGTCATCAACAGCCGGTTGCTCACCGGTTCCGGGCTCTTCTCGATCAGCTCGCCGCGCCAGCCGATAAAGACACCGTAGATGTTCGCGTCCCGCCGCTTCGCCACCTCGCTGTTGGCCAGCAGCGCCAGGTAATTCTTGAACCGCTGCGCGTCCCCCTCCGGGTTCGGAAGAAACTCGTCCATCCCCCCGTAAATCCGCGCGTTGTTCTGCCACCCATGGATGAACACGAACAGCAGCAGCCGCTTCTGGCCGCGGATGTCCTTGAGGATGTTCCCAAGCTGCTGCGGATTGAAGAACTTGCCCGTGTCGTCGATCTCGATGAACCCCAGCTTGAACGGGCGCGGCAGATCAGGGTGTTTGACCTTGACGTGGTAAATGTTGCTTCCCGCCCCGTTGCCGATGCTCGCTGTGGACCCCGCCTTCCGGGCCTCCATCTGCGCCCGGGCCGGGGTGTGCTCCACCCCGGCAAACGGGCCGTGGTACTGCCGGTTTGGCGCGCACCCGGCGACGCAGAGCACACAAGCCAATCCCGCCAGGAATTGCCCCCGCCGGAAAACTCTGCCCACCGTATTCGAAGAATTCACAGGGCGATGGGTTGCCATGCCGCCCCAGCCGTGTCAACACCTATCCGCCTTTCGTCCAGCCTTTCCCCAATGTGCGCCGGTCCTCTTCCGAACAACTCAAGAACAAGGCCCCCTTGTGTTGAAACGCCGCCCCATCCCGAATCATCCCCCTCCCCGCGCCGCCCCGATCCGCAGCGTCCCGCCCGCCTCCTCCACACGCCGGAACACCGGCCGCTCCTCCCCGCCGCGGTTGGGACTGTGCAACGCAAGCATCGGCGCCCCGTCCAACCCCCGGAAAATCATCGCGTGCCCGCCGTCATCCGCCCACAACGGCTCCCCATCCTGCGTCCACGGCCCCGCGACTGAGCCCGACGCCGACCGCGCGATGCCCAACGTGTAGCCCCTCTCCCCAAAACTCGACCACAACATCAGCAACGTCCCGTCCCCAAGCCGGTGCAACCACGGGCCGTCCGTTACGTAACTCGGCATCGTCCGCCCCCGATGCCCCGCGTCCGTCGATCCGCTCAAATCCAACGGGCGCACCCAAGCCGCTTCCGACGCGTCAAACAGCCAGACCGGACGCCCCGCCGCCGCCCGCAAATCCGGCGCCAACCGCATCGCCCACATTCCGCCATCGTGCGTCTGCACCCACTCCCGGCAAAACACGATCCACGGCGCGCCCTCTTCCTCAAACAGGGTCCCGTCCAAGCACTCCCATCCCTTCGGCGTGATCGGCCCCTCCGTCAGTGGCCCGTACGGCCCCCCAGCCCGGTCCGCCACAAGAATCTGCGTCGCCCGAAACCGCCCCTCCGCCTTCAACGACCCCAGCAGATGGAACCCGCCCCGCCATTCGTGAATCTCCGGCGCCCAGAAATTCCGGTCCGCCCAGAACCCCGCCGGCGGCGTGAACGCGTCCGGCATCCGCTCCCACACCTCCAAATCCGCGCTCGCAAACAACGGGAACCCCGCCAGCCCCGGTTTCGTTCCCGTCATCAAAAAGCGGCCGTCCGCCTTGTCCCGAAAAACAAACGGATCGCGCAGGTGTATCTCTTCCAAACGCATGGTGCAGGCTCCTTCCGCCACTTACTTCCCCCCCGCATCCCGCTGGGCGCGGTCCGCAAGCTTGGGCTTCAGTTCCTCCGGCGGCCAGCCCCCGGGCAGCACCCGGTCCCGCGCCGCGCGCAGCCTTGCCAGCGACGCCCTCGCCGCCTCGTCCATCGCCTCCTCCAGAATGGCCGTCCCCTCCCGATAACCCGCCTCCCCGCTCATGTCGTAAAGTTTCCCATCCTCCCGCAGCGCGTACCGCGCGTCCCGGAAAAAGAACCGGCCCAGAAAAAGGGCGTGGACCCATTCCCGCCGCGCGCCGGTTTGCCCGCGCAGCACGGGCGCGAAACTCACGCCGTCGATGCCCTCCGGCGCCGGCGCCCCGGCCAGGTCCAGCAGGCTCGGAAGGATGTCGGTATAATCCACCAGCCCGTCATACACGCCGCCCGGCGGAATCGTGCCGGGCCAGTTGGCAAGCAACGGCACGCGCGTGCCGCCGTCATTGGCCTGCGCCTTGCACCCCGGCCGGGTCGTGCCGTCCTTCATCACCGACCCAATTCCCTGGGTGCCGTTGTCCCCGCCGAAAAAGATGGCCGTGTTCCCGCGCATCCCCAGCGCATCGAGTTTCGCCGCCATCTCCCCGATCTGCCCGTCGAAATACTCCAGGATGAACGGAAAATTCCGCGCGTCCTCCTCCGGCGTGTCCGGATTGAGCGGCGTCGGCTTCAGCGGCGTGTGCGGCACGGGCGCCGCATAATACAGAAAGAACGGCTGCTCCTTCCCCTTCCGGCTTTCCAGGTAACGCAGCACCCACGCCTGGATCACGTCCGGGTAATACGCCCCGCGCTTCGGCTCGCCATACTGCCGGAGATGGGCGCCAAATGTGTTGAACTGCCGCAAAAAACCCGCCGCCGCAATGTGCGCATTCGCCGAGTCCTTGAGTTCGCCCGCCGGATTCTCCTCCAGCGGCGCCGGTCTGCCCCCCAGATGCCACTTGCCCGCAAGGGCCGTGTCATACCCCGCCTCCCGCAGCAGTTGCGGCAGGGTCCTGTGCGCCTTCACATCCAGCTCCTCCACCGCCCCGCGCCGCCCAGTAATATCATGCAGCCCAATCCGGTGGACGTACTTCCCCGTCATGATCTGCCCCCGCGTCGGCGAGCAAACCGGGCTCGCATACGCATGCTCAAACCGCATCCCCCCCGCAGCCAGGGCGTCCAGGTTCGGCGTTTTCACCGGCGCCTTTCCCGCCTTCGGCCCCAGCACGTACTCCAGCGCGCCATACGCGCCCAACGACTGGTACCCGAGATCATCCGCCAGGATGAAAATGATGTTCGGCCGCGCCGCCCGCTCCTCCGCGCCCGCCGCCAACACGCCCAACATCGCCAGCCTCAAAACGCGCCCGCCCCCCTTTTGCCCGCACCGCGACTCAACGTTTCGCATGCGCCGATACTGCCCGGACCGCACCCATGCCGCAAGCGCGGAGTCCGCCGTTCCACCCCGCGGGCGTCCTGTTGCGCCCCGCCGAATCGCTTTGCCTCCCGCCGGCTTCCTGCCATGATCCTCCGTTCGGTACGCTATGCTTCGACGCCGCAGGGAACTCCATATCCAAAGCCTTCAGGTTCTTGACGCCTTCCTCGTCTCCGCCTGCCTCTGGATCGCCCACTTCCTCCGCGTCCAGGTCGTGCCCCTGCTCCCGGGCGGGGAACGCCTCCCCGCCATCTCCGCGTTCGAGGAATTCGCCTGGATGTGGCTCATCGTCATGCCCCTCACCCCCCTCCTCCTGGAAAGCGCCGGCTTCTACCGCTTCACCTGGCTGCCGCGCACAGGCGCCGCCATCCGCGCCATGCTCGGGCTCCTCCTCGCCCTCGCCCTCGCCCTCACGTTCCTCCGCATCCACCTCAGCCGCGGCGTCCTCGTCATCATGACGCTGCTCTCCATCGCCGCCCTCATGCTTCGCGACCGCCTCGTCAAGGCGTGGCATCTCCGGGCCGCCGCCAACGCCGACAACGCCGAGTCGCTCATCATCGCCGCCGCCCCAGGCGGGCACGCCGCCCTCGCCCAAAGCATCCGCGCCCAACCCGACGGCGCCCGCGCACGCATCCTCGAGTTCGATCTCCTCAACCAACCCGTGGACGCCCTCGTCCGCCTCCTCCACGACGCCAACGCCGACCGCGTCGTCGTCCGCGCCGGCAATGTCCCCTTCGACCGCGCCGCCGAATGCATCCGCGCCTGCGAAATCGAAGGGGTCGAAGTCTGGGTCCCCGCCGATTTCTTCCAAACGTCCATCGCGCGCCCGGCCTTCGACGATTTCCTCGGCACCCCAACGCTCGTCATCCGTTCCGCACCCAATGTCTCCTGGCAGCTCATGGCCAAGTCGTTCCTTGACCGCGCCGGCGCCGCCATTCTTCTTGTCCTGTTCGCCCCCGCCATGCTCCTCATCGCCGCCGCCATACGCCTCACCTCCCCGGGCCCCGCGCTCTTCCGCCAAACCCGCGGCGGCAGGCACGGACGCCCGTTCATCATGCTCAAATTCCGCTCCATGACATCCGACGCCGAAATGCTCAAGTCCGAGCTCATGGCCTTCAATCAAATGGCCGGCCCCGTCTTCAAACTCGACGCCGATCCCCGCGTCACGCCCCTCGGAAAATTCCTCCGCCGCACGTCGCTGGACGAACTCCCCCAGCTCTGGAATGTCCTCCGCGGCGAAATGAGCCTCGTCGGCCCGCGCCCGCTTCCCATCGAGGAGGTCGAACGCTTCCCCGACCTCGCCCACCGCCGCCGCCTCAGCATGAAACCCGGCATCACCGGCCTCTGGCAGGTCAGCGGCCGCAACCAGATTTCCAATTTCAACGACTGGGTCCGCCTCGACCTCGAATACATCGACCGCTGGTCCCTCGGGCTCGATCTCAAGATCCTCCTCCTCACCCTCCCGGCCGTCGTCACCGGACGCGGCGCCACATGACGCCCCTGCTCCTCGACCTGGAACCCGCGGACTATCCGCTCGAAGGCCAGCCCGCCTACCGCCGGACCCAGATCGCCCGGTGGATTTACCAGCGCGGCGCCGCCTCCTTCGCCGACATGACCGACCTCCCCGCCGGCCTCCGCCAGGACCTCGCCGCGCGCTTCGACCTCCAACCCCTCGCCCTCGTCCAAACCCAGGGCGCCGCCGACACCACCCGCAAGCTCCTCTGGCGCCTCCGCGACGGCGAACTCATCGAATCCGTCCTCATCCCCGCCTCCCCGGCCCTCTACGGAAGCCCCAGCGACCGCCTCACGCTCTGCGTCTCCACCCAGGTCGGCTGCGCCTACGGCTGCCGCTTCTGCGCCTCCGGCCTCGACGGGTTCAAACGCAATCTTTCCCCTGGTGAAATCGTCGGCCAGGCCACCGAAGCCGCCCGCCTCGCCGGACGCCGCGTCGATAATCTCGTCTTCATGGGCATGGGCGAGCCCCTCGCCAATTACGACGCGCTCATGCGCGCCATCCGCATCCTCAACGCGCCCTGGGGGCCCGCCATCGGCGCCCGCCGCATCACCGTCTCCACCAGCGGCCTCGCCCCACGCATCCGCGACCTCGCCCAACAGCCCCTCCAAATCCGGCTCGCCGTCTCCCTCCACGGGGCCACCGACGACGTCCGCGAAAAGATCATGCCCGTCAATCGCAGGCATCCCCTCCCCGAACTCCTCGACGCCTGCGCCGAGTATCTCCACTTCAAGGGACGCATGATCACCTTCGAATTCATCCTCATCGAAGGCGTCAACGACAGCCTCGACCAGGCCGCCCGCCTCGCCGCCCTCGCCAAACGCCTCCACGCCAAGGCCAATCTCATCCCCTACAACTCCGTCGAGGGCCTCCCCTGGCGCCGTCCGTCCGACAACGTGGTGCGCGCCTTCGCCGCCGCCCTCCGCAAAAACGGCGTCGCCGCCACGGTCCGCCTCGAAAAAGGCCACGACATCGACGCCGCCTGCGGCCAGCTCCGCCTCAAAACCGAACGAACGCCGGACGCCAAGGTCAAGGACTTGCCCCCGGGGTTGGCGGAAAGCTCGGAATCCCGCGAAGCCCGTGTTTGAATCCAGGCGCTCCGGCAAACCCATCCCCCCTCCGTGAACAGCCTCGAACGCTATCGCAACACAATCCTGGGCAAGCCTGCGGACCACCTGCCGCGCCTGCCCATCCTCATGCGGTTCGCCGCGGAACATATCGGCTCCAATTATGGCGCGTTCGCGTCCGATTACCGCGTCCTCACCGAGGCCAACATCGCCTGCGCCCGCGACTTCGGCATGGACCAGGTCAGCGCCATCTCCGATCCCTACCGCGAAACCCAGGGGTTCGGCGCCACCATCCTCTTTGCCCCGGACATGGTGCCCCGCTGCGAAAAGCATCCCCTCGAAGACAACCCCAGCCTCGCCGCCGTTCCGCGCCCCGACCCCCTCGCGTCCGAAAGAATGCTCGACCGCGTCCAGGCCGTCCGGACCTACCGCGCCCGCGTCGGCGGCCAATGCTCCATCTTGGGCTGGATCGAAGGCCCCGCCGCCGAGGCCGCCGACCTCCGGCGCCTCGACAATCTCTTCCTGGACCTTGTGGACGATCCGGACTACGCGGGGGATCTCATGGACCTTTGCGTGGAGGTGGGCCTCGACTTCGCGCGCGCCCAGGTCGAGGCGGGCGCCGACACCATCGGCATTGGCGACGCCGCCGCCAGCCAGGTTTCCCCCGGCCTTTACGAAGAGCTGATCCTCCCCCGCCAGCAGCGCCTCGTCCGCGGCGTGCGCGCCATGGGCGCCTATGTGCGCCTCCACATCTGCGGCAACATCACCCACCTGCTCCCCGGCATCGCCACGCTCGGCGTCCATATCCTCGACGTGGATCACATGGTCGATCTCGCCCGCGTGCGCGAAGCCATCGGCCCCCACACCGTCATCGCCGGCAATCTCGATCCCGTTTCCGCCGTCCTCCGCTCCCATCCCGAGGCCATCCGAAAGGCCGTGCGCGCCTGTTACGCGCGCGCGGGCAACCCGTTCATGGCCGCCGCCGGCTGCGAAATCCCGAGCGGCACGCCGCCGGAAAACCTCCGCGCCCTGTGCGAGCCGGTTCCCTGGACCGCCGCGCCCGCGCCCCCGGTTTGACATCACCGGGCTCTTCCGCATGATGCGCCGCATGCCAGCCGCCCTCGACCGCCTCACGCCCGATCTTCTCGCCCAGGCCAAGTCCATGGGCTTTTCCGACCGCCAGATCGCCCACCTGGCGGGTTCCACCGAAGACGCCGTCCGCGCCCGCCGCAAGGAACTCGGCCTGGTCCCCAGTTACCGGCTCGTGGACACCTGCGCCGCCGAGTTCGAAGCGTACACGCCCTATTTCTACTCCACCTACGACCGCGCCGACGACGAGGTGCGGCCCGGCGACAAACGCAAGGTCATGATCCTGGGCGGCGGCCCCAACCGCATCGGCCAGGGCATCGAATTCGATTACTGCTGCGTCCACGCCTCGTTCGCCCTCAAGGAGATCGGCTTCGAGACGATCATGGTCAACTCCAATCCCGAGACCGTCTCGACCGACTACGACACCAGCGACAAACTCTTCTTCGAACCGCTCACGCTCGAAGACGTCCTCCACATTTACGAACGGGAAAAATGCTGGGGCGCCATCGTCCAGTTCGGCGGGCAAACCCCGCTCAACCTCGCCGCCGGCCTCAAGCGCCATGGCGTCAACATCATCGGCACTTCCGTCGAAAGCATCGACACCGCGGAGGACCGCAAACTTTTCCAGCAGATGCTCCACAAACTCGGCCTCCGCCAGCCCCCCAACGAAACCGCCACCCACGAGGAGGAGGCCGTCGCCGCCGCCAACCGGATCGGCTACCCCGTCCTTGTCCGCCCTTCCTTTGTCCTTGGCGGACGCGCCATGCGCATCGTCTTCGCCGATGACGAACTCCGCCAATACATGCGCTTCGCCGTCGAAGCCTCGCCCGAGCGCCCCGTCCTCATCGACCGTTTCCTCGACGACGCCATCGAAGTCGATGTTGATTGCATCTCCGACGGGACCACCTCCGTCATCGGCGCCATCATGCAGCACATCGAACAAGCCGGCGTCCACTCCGGCGACAGCGCCTGCGTCATCCCCAGCTTCTCCCTGCCCCAGCGCGTCTGCGAGGAAATCCGCGCCGCCACCCTCGCCATGGCCCGGGAACTCCGCGTCTGTGGCCTCATGAACGTCCAGTTCGCCGTCAAGGACGACACAGTCTTCGTCCTGGAGGTCAACCCGCGCGCCTCGCGAACTGTTCCCTTCGTCAGCAAGGCCATCGGCGTCCCCCTCGCCAAACTCGCCGCCAAAGTCATGGCCGGCAAAACCCTCGCCGAACTCGGATTCCTCCAGGAGATCATTCCCGTCCATTATTCCGTCAAGGAAGCCGTGTTTCCCTTCAGCCGTTTCCGGGGCGTGGACATCCTCCTCGGCCCCGAAATGAAATCCACCGGCGAGGTCATGGGCATCGACGCCAATCTCGGCATCGCCTACGCCAAGTCCCAAATGGCCGCCCAGCCCGCCCTCCCCCTCAAGGGCAATGTCTTCGTCTCCGTCCGCGACGCCGACAAACCCAAGGCCGCCGGCCTCGCCCGGCGCCTCGCCGCCATGGGCTTCGCCATCTACGCCACCGGCGGCACCGCCGACCATCTCCAGCGCGAGGGCGTCCCCGTCCAGCGCCTCTTCAAACTCGCCGAGGGCCGGCCCAACGTGCTGGACATGCTCATCAACAACCAGATCGCCATGATCGTCAACGTTCCCGAAGGCAAAACCGCGCGCACCGACGAAATCCGCATCCGCACCACGGCCCTCGAACGCAAGGTCCCCGTCATGACCACTCTCCCCGGCGCCCAGGCCGCCGTCCACGGCATCGCCGAAATCGCCAAATCCGGTTACACCGTCCGCTCGCTCCAGGAATACCACGCGAAATAGGCCGCCGGGAGCGCGCCGGGCCTCGGAGCGCGCCGGCGGGACCGCTTGGGGGCCGGAAGACGGCGGATTCGGGACGGTCCACCACGAAGGACCCGAAGGGCACGAAGGGGGGCTGTCACCGAGGAGGCCATCGGACAAGGGTCGCCGTCTCCCGTCCCCCCTTCGTGGTGAAAAGTCCCCCGTTCCCTGTTCCCTGTCTCCCGTCCCCCCCCTCCGTGCGCTCCGCGTCCTTCGCGGTTAAGGTTTCCCCTTCGCATCCTCATTGCTGGGTTCCCCAGGCGTTTCCGTTCCCCCGGCGGAACGGAGGCGCTCCCATTCGGCGAGGCGCTCGCGGATGCGCTTTTCCAGGCCACGGTCGGTGGGTTGGTAGTAGGACTTGGCGCAGGGCAGATAATCCTGCGGGGCGACCGCGCCAGGGAAGTCGTGGGAATAGGCGTAGGCCGCGCCGTGGCCGAGTTTTTCCGCGCCCTTGTAATGGGCGTCGCGGAGATGGCGCGGAATCTCCAGGGTCACGCCCTGTTTGACGTCGGCGAGGGCGGCGTCGATGCCTTTGTAGGCGGCGTTGCTTTTGGGGGCGCAGGCGACATAGACGGCGGCTTCGGCGAGGGGAATCCGGGCCTCGGGCATGCCCACGAACTCCACGGCTTGTTGGGCGGCGACAGCCAGGACCAGGGCCTGGGGATCGGCAAGGCCGACGTCCTCGGCCGCGCAAATCACGATGCGCCGGGCGATGAACCGGATATCCTCGCCGGCGTAGAGCATTTTGGCGAGCCAATAGAGCGCGGCGTCAGGGCTGCCGCCGCGCATCGACTTGATGAAGGCCGAGACGGTGTCGTAATGGGCGTCGCCGTCGGCGTCATAGACCACGGCCTTTTTCTGGATGGATTCCTCGGCGGCGGCGAGGGTGAACCGGATGACGCCATCGGCGTCCGGGGGGGTGGTGAGGGCGCCGATTTCGAGGGCGTTGAGGGCTTTGCGGGCGTCGCCGTCCGCCTGGGCGGCCAGGTGGCGAACGGCCTCGTCTGCGAGTTCAAGGCGCAGTGTTCCCAGACCGCGCTCCGGATCGGCGGCGGCGCGGCGCAGAAGGCCCTCCAGCTCGGCGGCGGCGAGGGGTTCGAGCTGGAAGACCTGGGAGCGGGAAACGAGCGGCGCGTTGACGTAAAAGAAGGGGTTGTGCGTGGTGGCGCCGATGAGGCGGACAACGCCGTTCTCGACGTCGGGGAGGAGGACATCCTGCTGCGCCTTGTTGAAGCGGTGGATTTCGTCGATGAACAGGATCGTGCGCCCGCCGGAGGCGCGGAGGCGGTTGGCGGCGGACGCGATGACGCGGCGGATGTCGTTGACGTTGGACTCCACGCCGGAGAGCCGCTCGAAACGGCAACGGGTCGCGCGGGCGATGACTTCGGCCAGGGACGTTTTTCCCGTGCCGGGCGGGCCGTAGAAGATGAGGGAGGCGATGCGGTCGCTTTCGATGGCGCGGCGGAGGAGTTTTCCCGGCGCGAGGAGATGGGCTTGGCCGGCGTACTCATCGAGGGTGCGGGGCCGGAAGCGTGTGGCGAGCGGGGCGGTGGCGAGCGGGGCGGTGGCGAGCGGGGCGGTGGCGAGCGGGGCGGTGGCGGGCGGGCCGGGGTTGGCGTCATCGCCGGCGAAGAGGTCGTCCATCCGGGAGTCTTAGGTCTTAAGTATGGAAGTGTTAAGCAGGAACCGCCCCCCCTTTCCGAGGGTCCTCACATTCTCAGCCGCCTGGACTTTCGTCAGGGCGCAACTGGTATGCCCGCAATTCCCTGGCAAGCCAGGTCGCGGGGCGGTGGGCGGGTTCGAGCCGTGCGGGCCACCAAGGCGTGCCCAGCGGCGGGTGGCTCGAGAAAAGCGAGGCCGTCCGAACCCCAACGCCGAAAAACGGCGGGCACCCCAACACCTTCCGAACCGCGGAACCCGGAGCCCTGATGCCGCGGCGTGCCGCGGCGGCGGCGGATCAACTGGCCGGGGGATTGCCCTGCGGTTTCTTGCTGGAGCGGATTCCGACGTAGGCGACGCCGATGGCGGCGATGCATCCGGCGGCTTTGAGGATGTTGTTATCCACGCGGGTGACAAGCAGAATTATGGCGGCCAGCGCGGCGAGGAGGAGAATGATGCCCTTGGTTTTCATCACGCACACGTTAGTGGCTGGACGGGGCGAGGCAAGCACGGAATGGCGATTAAATTTGCGCGGGCGCGGCGGCGGCCGGAAGGGCAAAAGCCGGGATCGTGGCGGGGCGATCACTGCCGCGCGTGCACTTTGCCCCAGTAAATATCCAGGCGGTTCTGAAGGAAGAGCTTCACGGCCTTGACTGTTGCCCGCGTTTCGAGGGCCTGGCCGCGTTTGACAATTTCGGAGAGGGGCATCGACGGCGGAACGCGGAACGATTCCTGCCACAGGATCGGGCCTTCGTCGAGGTTTGGCGTGACGAAGTGGGCGGTCACCCCGGCGACGCGGACCCCTTTCTCGAACGCCTGGCGGTAGGCGTTGGCGCCCGGGAAGGCGGGGAGAAGGGAGGGATGGATGTTGATGATCTTGTTTTTCCAGCGCCAGACAAAGTTCGGGGAGAGGATTTTCATGAACCGCGCGAGCACAATAAAATCGACCTCATGCCTGGCGAGGAGCGCGAGCAGCTTGTTTTCGGCCCCGGCCCGCGTTTCCCAGGGGATCACGGCGAACGGCAGGTTGTGGCGCACGGCGAGGGGTTTGAGGGCGGCGTAGTTGGAGGCGACGAGCGCCGTGTCGCATGGGAGATGGGCGGCGAGGAGCGATTCGAGCACGTGGGGTTCCCTGGTGGCGAGGATGGCCATCCGGGGGCGAGCGCGCGGGGCGAGCGCGCGCAGGGTCAAGTCCATGGCCAGATCGCGGGCGAGGGTTTCGACTTCGCGGCGCACGGCGGCGAGGTCAAACTTGGCGGTTGGCCACGAAGCCTGGAGGGTCATGCTGAACTGGCCGCGCTGGACGGACTCTTCGAGCGCTTCGATGTTGGCGCCCAGGTTGAACAGCAGGCTTGTGAAGCGGGCAATCACGCCCGAGCGGTCCTTGCCGATCACCGTCAACGTCGCAAACCGTTTCATAGGGCGCAAAGGCTATCGAAAGCCGGGCGCGAGGGAAAGCCGGACTTCGCGGGCCGGACTTCGCGGGCGTTGGCGGGTGGCGGGGCATATTCACGAGGCCTTCCCGTGAAGGGTTGGGCGGCGGCTTTGGATCGACGGAAAGCCGGGGCGGCATGCCCCGCGGGGAATCCGTCTTGGGCGGGTGGGGACAGGGCCGGGGCCGCGTCAATCCGCGCGGGAGTCCGTATCGTCCTCCGGGTCCGGTTCCGTGAAGAGGGCGGCGGAGCAGGTGTAGCCGTGGACGAAGGCGCGGGCGCCGACGGGGCCGATTTCGCCGTTGCAAAAGAATCCGGCGGCGGGAATGGGGCCGACCGCCTCCTGGAGGGCGCGGGCGTCGTGGCCGGGTTCGCCGAAGAGCGATGCGCCGCGGCCGGAGCAACTGAAGAGGAGCGCGCCGCGGGGGGGGCGCGGGGCGAGACGCGTGGCGGCGGCGGCGAGGAGGCCGGCCATGTCCTCGCGAGCGGCGGCGGCGCTGCGGATTTGGAACTGGACGGTTTTGCCGACGTTGAGGTGGGCGGCGGCGACGAGGGCGCCGGTGGCGCGGTCGCCGCCGATGAGATTGCGGATGAGAAAATCGCCGCGTTGGAATTCGTCGGTGTATTCGTTGACGGCGACGCCGAGGAAGAGATTGTGGCGGGCCTGTTGCTGGAGGCCGGGGGGCAGGCCTTCGACGGTGGACTGGAGGGCTTGCCAGGCGGGGCGCCCGCCGAGTTCGAACAGGACGTTGTCGTCGGCGCGGGTAATGATGAAGGGTTCGCCGACGGGCATGCAGCCTTGGGAAACGACCGGTTCGATGGCGAAAGGGCCGTCGAGGACGAGGACGAGGGCGCCGCGTTCGATGGCGCGACCGTCGAGGAAAAGCCAGGTGTTGCGGGGATTGTCCAGGGCGCTGGCCAGGCCGCCGAGGACGGGCTGATCGGGGTAGGCCTCGGAGATTTCGCGCACGAGGGCCTCGGCGTTGACGGTGAACGGGTCGGCGAGCAGGAGGACGGCGCGGGCTTGAGTGGCGTCCAAGCCGGTTTCGAAGTGCCAGAAGCCGGGGCCGTTGGCCTCCTGGACGGTGTCCTGGGTGACGACGACGACGCGGGCGTCCAGACCCGGAGACCGGATGAGGAGCGCGGCGGCGGCGGGAGCTTCCTCGATTTCGGAGGCGCCGGAGAGAACGCCCGAGCAGGTGCATCCGGCGAGGACGCGGGGTTGGGTGGCGTGGGCGAGGGCCTCCATGACGGCCTGGTGGGCGGCGGATTCCTGGGCGGAGGAGAAGAGCAGGAGGAGGTCGGGCTGGCCGCCCTTGAGCCAGGCGCCGCATTGGCGCGCGATTTCGGCGGCCAGCGCTTTGGGAGTCGCGGGCGGCGGCGTTGGGGTGAGAAACGCGCAGCAGGAAACCGGCACGCCGGAGACTACCACCGGCCGGGAAAAGGAAAAGGAGAGAGTGGCGGATTTCCCGCTTGGAAGGGGGGAAGGCACGGGGGTAGGTTCTGGGGCGATGAAATCGGCGTGTGTGGCGTGTATGGCGGGCGTGGCATTGGCGGCGGCATGGGCATGGACGGCCGCGGCGCAGGAGTCGGAGGAAGCCCTGAAAAAGGGGGCGGGCACGAAGGCCTACGCGGAAGCCCATCCGCAGGGCGCCGCGGCGGCGCCGTTGCGGGGGCGGATGGTGCCGCTGGCGGAGTTCGAGTCGCAGGCGAACGTGTATCTTTCCCTGCCCCAGGACGCGCCGACGGGCGGGATCGTGCTGATCCACGAGTGGTGGGGGCTCAACGACCACATCAAGGGGCTCGCGGACGGGTTTGCCGCGGACGGCTATGTCGCGCTGGCGGTGGATTTGTACGATGGAAAAACGGCGGCGACGGCGCAAGAGGCGGAGCAGTTGATGAAGTCGGTGAACGACAAAGGGGCGCTGGTGCAATTGGTCGCGGCGGTCCGGTATTTGAAGGAAGAGCCCAGGGTGCGCGTGCCGAAAGTGGGCGTGGTGGGCTGGTGCATGGGGGGCGGCTACGCCCTGAAGGCCGCAATCGATTATCCGCGGATCGACGCGTGCGCGATGTTCTACGGGCCGGTGGAGGAGGATCCCGCGCGGCTGGCGATGATCCGGGCGCCGGTGCTTGGGATATTCGGCAAGGCGGACCAATGGATTCGGCGCGAGGCGGTGGAACGGTTCCGCGCGGCGTTGAAGGCGAACCAGCACCCGGCGACAATCGTGTTATACGAGGCGGACCACGCCTTTGCGAACCCGTCCAGCCCCAACTACAACGGCACCTACGCCGCGGACGCACGGAAACGGGTCCGCGAGTTCTTCGCGGCCAACCTTGTTGTTCGGGGCGAGGGCGAAGAGTAGCGGGCGGGGCGGGCGTCGCCGCCCGCGCGCACGAATGAATGGCTATTAGCCCGCCTTGAGCGGCTGGAAGCCGCCCTCCTACCTGCCAACAAGAACACTTCCTCGCTCGCCACCGGAGAAGGGCTTGGAGAGAATGGATCGTCATGAAAAGGGTTCGTCTTGCGGCATGGTGGATGATCGGCGGTTTGGCGGTGGGCGGTTGCGGCGCCAAGCCGCCGCTGGCGCTGCATGGCAACGGGGTCAAGTCCATTGCCCTCAGCCCGCAGGTGCGGGTGCCTGACTCGTTCAGCTACACGGATACGACCGCGTCGTCCATGGAGGCGGCGGGCGCGGCGGGTGGGCTGTTCGGAGCGCTGATTGGCGGAGCGATCGGCGCCACGTCGGCGGGTGTTGGCCGCGGCCGGTTTGCCGCCGTGGCGGAGCAGTGCGGGGTGGATGTGGGCGCGGAGTTGCTGGCCGTGGCGCGGTCTTTGATCGAAACGGGCGGGGGGCTGCGCCTGGAGCCATCCGGGAAGGATGGCACGTTGACGTTGGAAATTTTGAATTGGGGGGTCCAGCCCGGTGGTTATGGATGCCTGACGACAAGTCTTACCGCCAAGGGGCGGCTCACCGCACCCAACGGCAAGGTGACATGGTCCCGGACCGCCACCGCAACCGGCGGCGTGCCGCACAAGACGGAAGAGCTCTTCAACAACCCGGCGATCTTTGCCGAGGAGTTGCACGTTGCGATTCGGGTTGCCGCAAACAAGCTGCTGGTCAGCGATGCGCCAACGGCGCCAGGCGGGTTCACGGCGGGCCGCGACCCCGTGCCGCCAACCGCCCCCAGCATGGCGCCGGTCGGACCGGCGGGCTCCTTGGCTGCATCCAACCCCTGACCGGACCGGCCAACCGGCCTATTTCGCGACGATCAACCGTTTCTGATCGTCAATTTCCAGCAGGGTCACGGAAATCTCCTTGGTGGCCACGGGAGGCGGGACCGTCACAGCAACCTCGTCGCCCTTCCGTTTACGCGATTCCCGGCCCGCCGGGGCGTGGTGGCCGCGGGCGCGCGGGACATGGGCGAACCTAAGCTGGGCGCCGTATTCCTCGCTGAACTTGGCGTATTCGCCAATGGGCATGCGGAGAAACGCCGATCCACCCCCGGCGTTCTCCTCCGAGTTGTAGGTGAACAACTCCACGAGGGCGACGTCGTTGGTGGACGTTTCCACGCGGCTGACGTGCGAGATTTCGAGTTTGATCCGTTTGCCGGCCTTGAACTCCGCGACAGCCTCCGCGGCGGTGTTCCTGGGCGGTTTCCCCGCCGCAGTCTCCGGTGCGGCTGAAGACGTTGCCGTTGCCGTTGCCGTTGGGGTTGGGGTTGGGGTTGGGGTTGGGGCTTCATCCTGTGCATTGCCCGTGGACAGGCAGGCGGCGCACACGGCGGCCCATGCGGCGGCTCGATGTTTCATGGTCCTGGTCTCCTTGGGGTTGGGTTTTACTCGGTGCCTTCGGTAAAACGCTCCAGCGTCTTCCGGGCGATGATGAGGCCCGGGCGCTCGAGTTTCTGGCCGGACTGGAAGTCGAATCCCATCGACTTCACGTCCTCGGGCTGGGCGGCGGCGTGGTCCCGATAGACCGGGTCGTGGAACCCTTCGATGTTGAGGTCGGAATCGTAACCGGCGCGGAGGAGGGCATGCACGATTTCGGCCCAATTGGATTCGCCGAGGCCGGGCATCCGGTGTTCGGCGACGCCGTCGCGGCACGGGCCGTAAATCGAGAGCAGGTGGCGGTTGATATAGGCGTCCTTGGCGTGGACATGGAAGATGCGGCTGCCGAATTTATGGATGTTGTTGACCGGATCAATGAACTGGCAGACCAAGTGGCTGGCGTCCCATTCGATCCCGAGGTTGGTGGCCCAATTCTCCGAGAAAACGCGTTCCCACATCGCGGGGCGGGCCATGATGTTAAAGCCCATGACCGGGAGATGCCAAGCGCCGGTGGCGCAATGCTCGAAAGCGATGCGCACGCCCTTGTCCGCCCCGTACTTCGCCAGGGGCTCCCAGAAGGCGCGCCACGCGGGCAGGAAATCCTCGAAAGGTTTGTACACGGGGTGCCCGCCCCAGGCCGAGGTCGTGAGTTCGATGACGGCGCCCGGAAAACCGGCGACGGTGCGGACACCGAGATGGGCGGCGACATCGATGGCGCGCTCGAACGCCGCGCGCGCGAATTCGCTTTGTTTGGGGTCCAGGGCGTTGCCGTAGAACGCGCCGATGGCCGAAAGACGGATGTCGCGGGAACCGAGATGGCCGTGGAACCGGTCGGCGAAGGGCTTCCAATCCTTTTCCTTGGGGCCGGCCGGACTGTTCTCGAAGCCGACCCATTCCATGCAGCGGAATCCGTGATCGGCCGCCCAGTCCACCGTCGCCAAGTCCGCCGAAGCCAGGATTCCCACGCGCATGGGGCTGAGCATGCGGGCGCCGGGCCGCGGTTGTCAACCGCGGAGTCGCGGCGGGAATTCCGGGCCTGCGTATCTTTGGCAGAATTGGCTTGGCATGAATAGGTCCGCGCGTAACGTTTTACGGAATGACCGGCAACGAGGACATGGTGCTCGACATGCTCCGGGATGTCGGTTTGGTCACCGCGCACGACATTGAGGAGGCGCGCGGGGCGGCCGCGGCCCACCAGGGCTCGGCGTTGCGGGCGCTCATCACGTCGGGGAAGGTCTCGGAGGTGGACATCACCAAGGCCCTGGCGAATCTCGCGCAGATGGAGTTCGTGGATTCCATCGACCAGGTGCCCGAGGAAGCGCTGAAAGCCGTGCCGCGGCAGGTCGCCCGGCGTTACAAGGTGGTGCCGCTGGGACGGACCGACCATTCCCTGCGGATCGCGTTGTCCGATCCGCTGGACTTGGAGACCATCGACAGCCTTACCTACTTGCTGAAGACCGATCTGGAGCCCGTGGTGGCGCCGGTGTCGGAGATCGAGCGGGCCTTGTCCCAGTACTATGGCGCGCTTTCCGAGCCCGGCGTCACGGACTCCTCGACGGAGACCGACATCATCATCAAGGGCGGGCCCGGCGAGAAGGTCAGCGCGGAGGACGCGCCGATCATCAAGCTGGTGCATCTGCTGATCATCGAAGCCTACAGGATGCGGGCCAGCGACATCCACATCGAACCGCTCGAGAAACGGCTGCGGGTTCGCTACCGGATCGACGGCGTTTTGCAGGAGATGCAGGACCCGCCCAAGCGCCTGCAATCGGCGATCATCAGCCGCATCAAAATCATGGCGAACATGTCGATCGCCGAAAAGCGGCTGCCGCAGGACGGGCGCATCCAGGTCAAGATGACCGACAAGGACATCGACCTGCGCGTTTCCTCGGTCCCCACCAACCACGGCGAGTCCATCGTGATGCGGATTCTGGACAAAACCAGTCTCATGCTGGGGTTGCCGGAGCTGGGCTTCCTGTCCGACGACCAGGTTGTGATGGAACGGATTCTGGGGTTCCCGGACGGCATCTTCCTGGTGACTGGGCCGACGGGCTCCGGGAAGACCACGACCCTGTACGGCTGCCTGAATTATTTGAACAAGCCGGACCGCAAACTGATCACGGTCGAGGACCCGGTCGAGTACATCCTGCCGGGGGTCAACCAGGTCCAGGTGAACGAGGACATTGGGATGACGTTCGCCGCGGCGCTGCGCTCCATGCTGCGCCAGGCGCCCAATATCATCATGGTCGGCGAAATCCGCGACTTGGAAACCGCCGAGATCGCCGTGAACGCCTCGCTGACCGGGCACCTGGTCTTCTCGACGCTGCACACCAACGACGCGCCGTCGGCGGTCACGCGCCTCATCGACATCGGCGTCAAGCCGTTCCTGGTGGCGTCCTCCCTGCGGGCGATCATGGCCCAACGCCTGGTGCGGACCCTCTGCAAGAAGTGCCGGATGCCCTACGACCCGACCGAGGCCGAGCTGCGGTCCATCGGGCTGGCCCCGGCCCAAGTGCGGGACGCCGCGTTCATGCGCCCGGTGGGCTGCGAGAATTGCCGCGGGTCCGGCTTCCGGGGCAGGAGCGGCATATTCGAGATTTTCGTGCTCAACGACGAGGCGCGGCGGCTCATCAACGAAAAGGTGTCCCTGGTGGAATTGATGGCTCGGGCGCGGCAGCTGGGCATGCGCACGCTGCGCGAGGACGGCATCCGGAAGGCGGTGGCCGGGATCACGTCCATTGACGAGGTAATCACGGCAACCGTAGGGGACAGGGCCTGAGGCGTTATGGAAGCGCAAACCCTTCTTCCCCTGCTGCGCGACAACGGCTATCTCAGCGCCGACCAGTTTCAGGAACTCGTCGCCGAACAACAGCGCTCGGGCAAGCCCATCGAGGACCTGTTGCGCGATTTTGGTCTGTTCGAGGAGGTCCAATTGTTCCAGACGGTGGCGGCGCTGATGGGCATCGATTTCATCGACCTCAACGGCGTCACCTTCACGCCCGAGGTTCTCGGCGCGATCCCGGCCAACACCGCGCGGTTCCACGACGCCGTGCCGGTGGCCGTCGCGGGCAACGCCGTCACGGTGGCGGTGGCCGATCCGCTCAACGTGCAGACGCGCGACGATCTCGCGTTTGTCACCAACAGGGAGATTTACCTCGTGGCGGCCCTGCCGTCGCAGGTCGCGGAACGCGTCCATGCCTACTACGGCGCCGCCGCCCTGTCCGCGGACGACCTTGTGCGGCAACTGGCCGAGGGCGCCGCGGGCAAGGACCTGGAGGAGGCGGCGAACGCGGCGCCCATTGTGAAGTTTGTCAACGCCGTCCTGGCCCAGGCGATCAAGGACCGGGCCAGCGACATTCATTTCGAGCCGTTCGAAAACGAGTTCAAAATCCGCTACCGCGTGGACGGCGCGCTTTACGAGATGACGCCGCCTCCCAAGTCCCTGGCGCTGTCGGTGACCTCCCGCATCAAGGTAATGGCCAACCTGAACATCGCCGAACGCCGGGTGCCCCAGGACGGGCGCATCCAGAGCACGCTCGCGGGCCGGCAGGTGGACCTGCGCGTTTCGACGCTGCCAACGCAGTTTGGCGAGTCCGTCGTGCTTCGCGTGCTGGACCGTTCGACGGTAAACCTGGACCTGGAGGTGCTGGGAATGCCCAAACGCATCTACGACTTCATCTGCGAGCTGCTCCAGCGGCCCAACGGCATCTTCATTGTCACCGGCCCCACGGGTTCCGGCAAAACAACGACCCTCTACTCCTGCCTGCGCCGGATCAACACGGTGGACTCCAAGTTGCTGACGGTGGAGGACCCCGTCGAGTACGACATCGAAGGCATCCAGCAGGTGCCCGTCCTTGACGGGATCGGCCTCTCGTTCGGGCGCGTGCTGCGGGCGTTCCTGCGGCAGGACCCCGACCGCATCATGGTCGGCGAGACGCGCGACCTGGAGACCGCCGAGATTTCGATCCGCGCGTCGCTAACCGGCCACCTGGTGTTCACCACCCTGCACACCAACGACGCCCCAGGCGCGGTCACCCGCCTCATCGACATGGGTGTCGAACCCTACCTGATCTCGTCCACGCTCGAGGCGATCCTGGCCCAGCGGTTGATCCGCCAGATTTGCTCCGAATGCCGGACCCCCTACGAACCGGACGAAGCGGTGCTCGAAAGCATCGGCCTCTCGCCCCACGACGTCGGCGACAAACCGTTCTTTTATGGGCGGGGCTGCCCAAAGTGCAACGGCACCGGCTACCGCGGGCGCAAGGGCATCTTCGAGCTGCTCGCGGTCAGCGACCCGATCCGCGATTTGATCAACCAGCGCGCTCCGTCCATCGTGATCCGCCAGAAGGCCATCGAACTGGGCATGCAAACGCTTCGGGAAGACGGCTTGCGCTCGGTTTTTGACGGAGAAACAACGATTGAAGAAATCGTGAAGTACACCTAGGAAGCCAGTTATGCCGACGTTCAACTACAACGCCGTGGACGGCCAGGGCCAGCAGGTTTCAGGCTCGGTCGAGGCGGCAAACCAAAACGAGGCCGCCAGCCTCATCAAACAGCAGGGGTATTATCCGACCCGGATTCTCGAACACAAGGACGCCGGACCCGCGCGGGCCGCCGTCAAGGCCCGCGGCCCCGTGTTCGGCGGCGGCGGCGCGGTTTCCGGAAGGACGCTGACGATCTTCACCCGCCAGCTGGCGACGCTCATCGACGCGGGCCTGCCGCTGTTGCGCGGCCTCACGACTCTGGCGCGCCAGGAGCGCCATCCATCGCTGCGCCGGGCCATCGAGCGCATGGGCGATTCGGTCGAGGGCGGGTCCACCTTTTCGGAGGCGATGGCGACGCACCCGCGCATCTTCAACAAACTGTATGTGAACATGGTCAAGGCCGGCGAGGTCGGCGGCGTGCTCGAAGTCGTCCTCAACCGGCTGGCCGAATTCCAGGAAAAGGCCCAGAAGATCAAGAACAAGGTGGTCTCCGCGATGGTGTATCCCGTCGTCGTCCTCATCATCGCCGTGGGCATCCTGATGTTCCTCCTGACCTTCATCGTGCCGAAGTTCCAGGAAATCTTCCGGGACATGCTCGGGGACAAGCCCCTCCCTCTCCTCACCCAATACGTGGTCGCCGCCAGCAGCCTGCTTCGCGACCACTTCCTCGGCCTCGTGGTCGGCGTCGTCGCCGCCGCGGTCGGATTCAACATCCTTTCGCGCACGGCGGCTGGGTCGGCCCTCCTGGACCGGATGAAGCTCCGGATGCCGGTTGTCGGCAATCTGGTGCGCCTCACGGCCATTGCGCGTTTCAGCCGCACGCTCGGCACGCTCGTCACCTCCGGCGTCCCGATCCTGCAGGCCCTCAACATCACCCGTGAGACCGCCGGCAACGTCGTCCTGGCCAACGCCATTTCCAAAGTCCACGATTCGGTCAAGGAAGGCGAAACCATCGTCGTGCCCCTGGAGGCCTCGGGCGTCTTCCCCCCCATGGTGATCAGCATGATCGACATCGGCGAGGAAACCGGGCGCCTGCCGGACATGCTCATGAAAATCGCGGACGTGTACGAGGATGAGGTGGACAACGCCGTCGCCGGCCTGACCTCGCTGCTGGAGCCGATCATGATCGTGTTCCTGGCGCTGATCGTCGGCACCATCGTTGTCGCGCTCTTCCTTCCCCTCATCAGCATCATCACCGAGCTGGGCCAGCAGACCCAGTAGCGGTCACCGGGTGCGGCTCCCGCGACGGGAGCCGGCGTTGCGGAGGGCGCGGGAACGTGCCTCCGCATATGCTCGGTGGACCGTGGCTGATGCGGAACGGGCTCCGGGAATGGGCTGTGCCATTCCATAACCACGGCGGAAGCGGAGGGGACACGAAGAATGGCTTTGATCCGCTTCCCGCATGGAGAACCACAACCGCGGCCTCACCCAGGAAAGTTCGCGGGCTGTGGACACACGCCGCCCTCTTCACACGAACCCGCGAAACATCGCACCAGCCCCTTGGAGAAAGGCGGGGTCCAGGCCTGCCCATGCCCCCGCGCGCCGCTTCCTTGGCGGCGCCCGAAACCCGCCGAATGGAACGCGCGGCCGCCGACCCCCGATGCGCCGGGGCCGGCTCCGGGACCCACGCGCCGCCGGCGAATCGGAGCGGGAACTACCCGCCCAGCGTCGCCGTGATCTCCAAACTCTTGGTTCGGTCGGCTTCCTTGTCCTCCTGGCCCACCAGCGGTTCCCCCACCGGCTCACCCAGCTCGACCAGTTTGATCGACCGGTAACGCTTGAAGCCCGATCCCGCCGGGATCAGATGCCCCATGATCACGTTCTCCTTGAATCCGCGCAACCGGTCCACCTTGCCCAACGTCGCCGCGTCCGTCAGCACCCGCGTCGTGTCCTGGAACGAAGCCGCGGAAATGAAGCTTTCCGTTTCCAGCGACGCCTTGGTGATGCCCAGCAGCACCGGCTTCGCCTCGGCGGGCTTGCCTCCCGCCTCGGTGATGCGCCGGTTCTCCTCCTCGAACGCAAGGCGCTCCACCTGCTCATCCCAAAGGAAATCCGTGTCGCCAGGATCGATGATCTTCACCTTGCGCAGCATCTGCCGCACGATGATCTCGATGTGCTTGTCGTTGATCTCGACGCCCTGCAGCCGGTACACCTCCTGCACTTCGTTCACGAGGTACTCCTGCAATTCTTGCGGCCCGCAGATGTCCAGAATCTCGTGCGGCACCACGGGCCCTTCCGTGAGCTGCTGCCCCTTCTTCACGAAGTCGCCCTTGTAAACGATGATGTGCTTCGTCGTCGGAATCAGGTGCTCCTCCTCCGCGCTGGTCTGCGAATCCTTCACGATCAGCCGCCGTTTGCCGCGCGCCGTCCCCGAAAACTCGACAATCCCGTCGATCTTCGCGATCTCGGCCGCGTCCTTCGGGCGGCGCGCCTCGAACAATTCCGCCACGCGCGGCAGGCCGCCCGTGATGTCCTTGGTCTTGACCAGTTTCCGCGGCGTACGGGCCAGGCGGTCGCCGGCGCGGACCTTGCCGCCCTCCTTGGCTTCGACGTGGGCGCCCGCCGGGATCGAGTAGCTCGCCAGGATCTCCCCGTTGTCGCCCACAATCACGATCTGCGGATGCAGGTCCTCCTTGTGCTCGATGATCACCATCTCGATCTGCTGAGACTGCTCGTTGATCTCCCGCTTCATCGTGACCCCCTCGATGATGTCGCGGAATTCGATGCGCCCGGTGCGCTCGGTCAAAATGGGCACGTTGTAGGGATCCCACTCCGCGAACACCGCCCCCTTCTTTCCCATCCCGCCGTCCCCCACCGAAATGGAGGAACCGATCACGACCGTGTGCCGCTCCAGCTCCCGCCCGTCCTCGGCGTGAATGGTGATGTAGCCGTTCTTGTTCAGGGCGATGAATTTCCCGTCGGCCGCCTCCACCACGCGCAGCTCGTTGTACTGCACCCGACCCTCATTCTTGGCCTTGAGCTGCGGCTGCTTGAACACCTGCGACGCCGTGCCGCCGATGTGGAACGTCCGCATCGTCAACTGCGTGCCCGGCTCCCCAATCGACTGGGCCGCGATGATCCCCACCGCCTCGCCCAGCTTCACCGAGGTCGAGGTCGCCAGGTTCAAGCCGTAACACTTCGCGCACACCCCCTGCTTGCTCTCGCACGTCAGCACCGAGCGGATGCGCACTTTTTCCACGGCCAGCTTCTCGATCGCCTTGGCGCGGGCCTCCGTGATCAGGTCGTTGGCCCGGACCACCGGCTCGTGGCTCACTGGATCGATGATGTCGTCGCACGACGTGCGCCCCATGATCCGGTCCACCAGCTTTACGATCTCGTCCTCGCCCGAGTAGATCGGCTGCACCCAGATTCCGTTGATCGTGCCGCAATCCTCCTCGGTGATGATCACGTCCATCGCCACGTCGCACAGCTTGCGCGTCATGTAGCCCGAGTCCGCCGTCTTCAGCGCCGTGTCGGCCAGTCCCTTGCGCGCGCCGTGGGTCGAGATGAAATACTCCAGCATCGTCAGGCCCTCGCGGAAATTCGCCAGGATCGGACGCTCGATGATCGAGCCATCCGGTTTCGCCATCAGCCCGCGCATCCCCGCGAGCTGCTTGACCTGCTGCCGGTTGCCGCGCGCCCCGGAGTCCACCATCAGATAGACCGGGTTCAACTCCCCGCGCCCTTCGTTGTGGCGCAGCGTGCTGAACATCGTGTTGGCAATCTGCTCGCCCGCATGGGTCCAGATGTCCACAATCTTGTTGTAACGCTCGCCGTCGGTGATGATGCCCGAATGGTACTGCTTCTCGACCTTCCCGATCTCCGCCTGCGCCCGGTCGATCTCCCGCGCCTTCTCCTCCGGGATGATCATGTCGCTGATCCCGATGCTCACACCGGCCCGCGTCGCCTCCTCGAACCCAAGCTGCTTGAGCTTGTCCAGGCACTCCACCGTCGCCTGCGGCCCCGCCACCTGGTAGCACCGCAGGATGATGTCGCCCAGGTTCTTCTTGGTCGCCACCTCGTTGAAATACCCCAGGTCCACAGGCCATATCTCGTTGAACAACACCCGGCCCACCGTCGTCTCAATGAACTTTTTCGACGCGTCGCCGTACACGGTCTTGCGCCCAAAACTCGGGTTGCGCAGCATGATGCGCGAGTGCGTCCGCACGCTCCGGTCCGAGTGCGCAAACAGCACCTCCTCCGCCGTCGCAAACAACGGCAGGCGCTCCCCTTCCTTGCGCTCCGACCGCGGGTTCTGCGTCAGGTAATAGCACCCCAGGGTGATATCCTGCGACGGGGTCGTGATCGGTTTGCCGCTGGACGGGGAAAAGATGTTGAGCGGCGCCAGCATCATCAACCGCGCCTCCAGCTGCGCCTCCACCGACAACGGCACGTGCACCGCCATCTGGTCGCCGTCAAAGTCCGCGTTGTAGGCCGTGCACACCAGAGGATGGATGCGGATCGCTTCGCCCTCGATCAAGAGCGGCTCGAACGCCTGCACTGACAGCCGGTGCAACGTCGGCGCGCGGTTCAGCAGCACCGGGTGCCCCCGCGTCACCTCGTCCAAAATGTCCCAAACGACCGCCTCCTGCCGTTCAATCATCTTCTTGGCGCTGCGCACCGTATGCACAAACCCCATCTCCTTGAGCCGCCGGATGATGAACGGTTCGAACAGCACCAGCGCCATCTTCTTGGGCAGCCCGCATTGGTTCAGCTTCAGGTCCGGCCCGATCACGATCACCGAGCGGCCGGAATAATCCACGCGCTTGCCCAGCAGGTTCATCCGGAACCGTCCCGTCTTCCCCTTGAGCATGTCCGACAGCGACTTGAACGGGCGGTTGCCCGCCCCCATCACCGCGCGCCCGTGCCGTCCGTTGTCAATCAGCGCGTCCACCGCCTCCTGCAGCATCCGCTTTTCGTTGCGGATGATCACCTCCGGCGTCTTGAGCTGGAGCAGGTTCTTCAACCGGTTGTTCCGGTTGATCACACGCCGGTACAGGTCGTTCAGGTCCGACGTCGCGAAACGCCCGCCTTCCAGCGGCACCAGGGGCCGCAAATCCGGCGGAATCACCGGAAGAATCGCCAGGACCATCCACTCCGGGCGCATCCCCGCCTCAATGAAGCCCTGCACCAGCTTGAGCCGCTTCGCCAGCTTCTTCTTGGTCTGCTTGCTCCGCGTGTTGCCCATCGCCTCCTGCAATTCCTTCTGCGTTTCCGCGAGGTCGATCTGCTTGAGAACGTCCCGGATGCCCTCCGCCCCCATGCGCGCGGTAAAGGTCTCCCCGTACTGCTCCTGCGCCTCCCGGAACTCCTGCTCGCTCAAAAGCTGCTTGAGCTTCAGCGGCGTTTTGCCCGGGTCGGTGACGATGTAATCCTCGTAATAAATCACGCGCTCCAGCGTCCGCGCCGTCATGTCCATCATCAGGCCCAGGCGGCTCGGCATGCACTTGAAAAACCAGATGTGCGACACCGGCACCGCCAGATGGATGTGCCCCATCCGCTCCCGCCGCACCCGCGCCAGCGTCACCTCGACCCCGCACCGGTCGCAAACCACGTTCTTGTACTTGATCCGCTTGTACTTGCCGCAGGCGCACTCCCAGTCCTTCGTCGGCCCGAAAATCCGTTCGCAGAACAGGCCGCCCTTCTCCGGTTTGAAGGTCCGGTAGTTGATGGTCTCCGGGTTCTTCACCTCGCCGCGGCTCCAGGACTCGATGGTCTCCGGCGCCGCCACGCTGATCGCCACCGTGTCAAAACCCACCGCCCGCTCCAGGCCGAGCGTCTCCCGAAGTGCCGTTGTTCCCTTTGCTGTCGTTGTCATGCTATTGGCTCCCTTTCCAGGCTTGTTCCATCCGTCCGTCCCGCCCCTCAACTGCCGCCCCCGGCGCCCAGCAACTGGGCCGCCTCGCCCGCGCCCGCCGCCGCCGGCTCCGTCCCGTCGCCGCGCGACCGTTCGCCGACCTTCACGTCCAGGCACAGGCTCTGCATCTCCTTGATCAACACGTTGAAGGACTCCGGCGTGCCCGCGAGCAGCGAATTGTCCCCCTTCACAATGCTCTCGTAGATGCGGGTCCGCCCCGACACGTCGTCGGACTTCACCGTCAACAGTTCCTGCAGCGTGTAGGCCGCCCCGTAAGCTTCCATCGCCCACACCTCCATCTCGCCGAATCGCTGCCCGCCGTACTGCGCCTTGCCGCCCAGCGGCTGCTGCGTGACCAGCGAATACGGCCCCACCGCCCGCGCATGGATTTTGTCGGCCACCAGGTGGTTGAGCTTCAGCATGTAGATCACGCCCACCACCACGCGCTGGTCAAACCGCTCGCCCGTCCGCCCGTCGAACAACTCCGATTTCCCGTCCTCCCCGATCGAGAAGTCCGGCCCAAACTTCTCCCGCGCCTGGCGCAGGTAATCCTTGATCTGCGACTCCTTGATGCCGTCGAACACCGGCGTCGCCACCCGGAACCCGAGCGACCGCGCCGCCACCCCCAGATGCGTCTCCAGCACCTGCCCCACGTTCATCCGCGACGGCACGCCCAGCGGGTTGAGCACGATCTCCACCGGCGTCCCGTCCGGCAGAAACGGCATGTCCTCTTCCGGCACGATCTTCGCCACCACGCCCTTGTTGCCGTGGCGCCCGGCCATCTTGTCGCCCACGCTCAGCTTCCGCTTGCTCGCCACATAGACCTTGACCTGTTTGATGATCCCCGGATCGACGTCGTCGCCGCTCTCCACCCGGTCCAGTTGCATCATCTTTTCGTGCTCCACCTGCTCGAACTTCGGCTCGAACTGCGCGATGATCTCCCGAATCTTGATCCGGATCGGGCTCGGATCGATCTCAATGTGGTTGTACACCTCCGCCAGCTTCCGCAACAGCGTCTTGGTGATCTTCCGGTTCGCCGGAATGATGATCTCCCCCGTCGAGGCGTTCATCACGTCCAACGGAATCTTCTCGCCCAGCAGGATGTTCGACAGCGCCTCCGTCAGCTTCTCCTTCAACTCCTCCGAACGCTTGCCGTACTCGTCCTCAATCTGCTTGGTGTGCTTCTTGGACTCCGCCGGCGACATCCGCGTCCGCTCCGACCGCTTCTGGTTCGCCGACACCTTCACGTCCATCACAATCCCATAGACCCCGGACGGCACGCGCAGGGACGAATCCTTCACGTCCGCCGCCTTCTCGCCAAAGATCGCGCGCAGCAGCCGTTCCTCCGGCGCCAGCTCGGTCTCCGATTTCGGCGTGATCTTGCCCACCAGGATGTCGGTCGGTTTCACCTCGGCGCCGATCCGGATCACCCCGTCGTGGCCCAGGTTCTTCAACGCCTCCTCGCCCACGTTCGGAATGTCCCGCGTGATCTCCTCCGGGCCCAGCTTCGTGTCCCGCGCGCTGATCTCAAACTCCTCAATGTGGATCGAGGTGTAGATGTCGTCCTTGACGATCTTTTCGCTGATCAGGATCGCGTCCTCAAAGTTGTAGCCGTTCCACGGCATGAACGCCACCAGCACGTTCCGCCCCAGCGCCAGTTCGCCCCCCTCCGTGCACGGCCCGTCCGCAATCACCTGGCCCTTCGCCACCCGCTGCCCCCTGCGCACCAGCGGCTTCTGGTTCACACACGTCCCCGCGTTGCTCCGCATGAATTTCTTCATGTCGTACACGTAAATCCCCTTCTCCGGGTCCGTCTTCAGCCGCCGCCGGCTCTCCGGCATCTCGCCGTCCGGCGTGATCACGATCTCGTCCGCCGCCACCGACGCCACCTTGCCGCTGTGCTCCGCCGTCATGACCGCCCGCGAGTCGCGCGCAACCCGCGCCTCCATGCCCGTCCCCACCACCGGCGCCTCCGTCTTGATCAACGGCACGCCCTGGCGCTGCATGTTCGATCCCATCAACGCCCGGTTCGCGTCATCGTGCTCCAGAAACGGGATCAGGCTCGCCGCCACCGACACCAACTGCTTCGGCGACACGTCCATAAACTGCACCCGCGCCGGCTCCACCTCCAGAAAGTCGCCGCGCCACCGCACTGTGACCTTCTCCCCCACCAGCCGGCCGTGCGCGTCCACCGCCACATTGGCCTGCGCCACCACATAGTTCTCATCCAGGTCCGCCGTCAGATAATCCACGTCCCCGGTCAACCGCCCGTTGCTCACCCGCCGGTAGGGCGTTTCGATGAACCCGTACTCGTTGATCCGCGCAAAACAACTCATCGACGAGATCAACCCGATGTTCGGGCCTTCCGGCGTCTCAATCGGGCAAATCCGCCCGTAGTGCGACGGATGCACGTCCCGCACCTCGAACCCCGCGCGGTCCCGCGACAAGCCCCCGGGCCCCAGCGCCGACAACCGCCGCTTGTGCGTCAGCTCCGACAACGGGTTGATCTGGTCCATGAACTGCGAAAGCTGGCTCCGCCCGAAAAAGTCCCGGATCGCCGCCGACAACGCCTTCGGATTGATCAGCTTCTGGGGCGTCATCCCCTCGATGTTCACGTCGAACAGCGTCATCCGCTCCTTCACCAGCCGCTCCGTCCGCGCCAGCCCCGTCCGGCACTGGTTCGCCAAAAGCTCCCCGACCGTCCGCACGCGGCGGCTGCCCAAATGGTCGATGTCGTCCACCGACCCCTCGCCCCGCCGCAGGTTGATCAGATACCGCGCCGCCGCCACGATGTCCTCGTTGCACAGGATGCGCGTCTCGATGTCCACTTCCAGACCCAGCTTCTGGTTGAGCTTGTAACGCCCCACACGGCTGATGTCGTAGCGTTTCGGATCGAAAAACAGCCGCTTCAGCAGCGCCTTCGCGTTCTGCACCGTCGGCGGATCCCCGGGCCGCAGTTTCCGGTAGATGTCCTTCAACGCCTCGTCGGTGTCGTGCGCCGGGTCCTTCTTCAGGCTCTTGATGATCGAATCGTCGTCCCGCGTGTCCACCACCTCGACCTCCGCCAGTCCGTTGTCGGTCAACTGCCGCACAATGGTCCGCGACAGCGGCTCGAAGGCCCGCGCCACCACCGCGTCCGGATTGGCCGCCTCGCGCACGTCCGCGATCAGCACCTTCGTCGCGATCTGCTCGTCGTCCAACTCCCCGGCCAGCTTCAGCGTCTCAATCGGATAGAACAGCGAAATGATTTCGCGGTCCGAGCTGTAGCCCAGCGCCCGCAGGAAAGTCGTGATCAAAAACTTCCGCCGCCGCTTCCGCCGGTCCAGATACACGTACAACAGGTCGCTGGTGTCGAACATCACCTCCATCCAGTTGCCCCGGTCCGGGATGATCCGAAAGGAATGCAGCAGCTTGCCGTTGGCGTGCACCGTGCTTTCAAAACAAATGCCCGGGCTCCGGTGCAACTGCGCCACCACCACCCGCTCCGCCCCGTTGATCACGAACGTCCCCGAGTCGGTCATCAGGGGCAGCTCCCCCATGTACACCCGCTCCTCCTTCACCCCGTTCTCGTCCCGCAGCCGGAACGTCACGTACAACGGCGCCGAAAACGTCTGCCCCTCCCGGATGCTGTCCAGCGCCGTCACCTTCGCCTCCCCAATCTCGTAGGTGACATACTCCAACTTCACCTTCCCGTCGTAACTCTCAATCGGAAACACCTCCAGGAACACGCCCTGCAGGCCGTCCGCCTGCCGCTTGTTCGGAGCCGCGTCCACCTGCAGGAAATCCCGGTAGGAATCCAACTGGATTTCAATCAGGTTGGGCGGGCTCACCGCCTCCTCCAACTGCCCGAAATTGATCCGCTCAACCGCTTTTGCCGCTTCCGCCATGTTCGTGCTCCGTTTGCCTCGTTCGTGTTTCTGCCCGGCCCCTGCTCCGGCCTGACCTCCGTCCCGCGCCCTCCGGG
>CAYSZK010000006.1:11005-17011 GCA_964435495.1 uncultured Verrucomicrobiales bacterium | reverse complement strand
GGACGGCCCGTCAATCCGGTTACTTGACTTCGACCTTGGCGCCCGCGGCTTCGAGCTTCTTCTTGATCTCCGCCGCCTCCTCCTTGGTCGCGCCTTCCTTCACCGCTTTCGGCGCGCTCTCGACGAGGGCCTTCGCGTCCGCCAGGCCCAGGCCCGGAACCGCCGCGCGCACCTCCTTGATCACGCCGATCTTGTTCGCGCCGGCTTCCAGAAGAATGACGTCAAACGCCGTCTTCTCCTCCGCCGCCGGAGCCGCCGCGCCGCCGCCACCCGCCGCCGGGGCCGCCGCCACCGCCACGGGCGCCGCCGCGCTCACACCCCATTTCTCTTCGAGCTTCTTCACCAGTTCCGCCGCCTCCAGGACGGTCAGTCCGCTGAGTTGCTCCACGATTGTTTCCAGATTTGCCGCCATGTTATTCTTTTCCTTGTCCGCCGGTTTCCTGGGGAGTCGCACCCGCGACCCATTTACTCCCGAAGGGCTTCGGGACCAGAAAGGGGCCGGCTTTGTTTGTGCCCTTGTCCGCCGGCCCGGTCCGCGCCGCCACTCGGCGCGCCCCGGCCCGGCCAATTCTCACTCGCCTTTCCCGTATTTGGCGTCCAACACCCGCGCCACCTGCGACGCCGGCGTGTGCAACAACCGCGCCAGCCGCGACGCCGGCGCCGTCAACAGCCCCAGGAACTGCGCCAGCAGCGCCTCCCGCGACGGCAGGTCCGCCAGCGCCGCAACCTTCGCCGCGTCCAGCACCGCCCCGTCCAGCACCCCGCCCCGCATCTTCGGTTTGGTGAACTCCGCCGCGAAGTTCTTCAGCACCTTCGCCGCCGCGCACACGTCCTTCTCGCCGCACACCACCGCCGTCTGCCCGGCCAGCATCCCGTTCATCTCCGGCAGCCCGGCCTCGCGCGCCGCCACCCGGAAGACCGTGTTCTTGACCACCGTGAACTTCGAGCCCGCCGCCCGCAGCCGCTTGCGCAACTCCGAAAACTGGCCCACCGTCATCCCGGTGTAATCCGCCACCAGCACAAACGGGCTGCCCTGGATGCGCTGCCGCGCCTCCGCCACCATGTTCGATTTTTCCGCTCTCATGTCCGGTTCCTCGCTTTCCCGCCTCAGTTCCGCGCGTACGCGCTCAAATCCAGCCGCAGCCCGGGGGTCTGCGTGGCGCTCACCACCACCCGGCCCACAAACGCGCCCTTCGCGGACGATGGCCGCGCCTTGTACACCGCCTCGATCACCGCCGCGCCGTTCTCCGCCAGCGCCTGCTCGCTGAACGACAGCTTCCCAAACGGCACATGCAGGTTCGCCGCCTTGTCGATCTTGAACTCGACCCGGCCCGCCTTGCACTCCTTCACTGCCTTCGCCGTGTTGTCGGTCACCGTCCCCGTCTTCGGGTTCGGCATCAGGCCCCGCGGCCCCAGCACCCGGCCCAGCTTGCGCACCTCCACCATCGCCTCCGGCGTCGCGATCGCCACGTCGAAATCCTGGAACCCTTCGTTGCACTTTTTGATCATGTCCTCAAATCCCACGAAATCCGCGCCCGCCGCTGTTGCCTCGTCCGCCGCCTTCCCCTTCGCGAACACCAGCACGCGCACGTTCTTGCCGCTCCCGTGCGGCAGGCCCACCGTCCCGCGCACCATCTGGTCGCTCTGCTTCGGGTCCACCGTCAACGCAAACGCCAGGGACAGCGTCTGGTCGAACTTCGCCGCCGGCATCGCCTTGATGGCCTTGATCGCCTCCGCCAGGGGATAGGTCTTCACCGGATCCAGGCCCCTGGCCGCCTCCCGGTACCGTTTGCTTCGCTTTGTCGCCATGTTTCCTCCGTAGTTCAAACGTCCCCGGACGGCGCCTTCCTGCGCGCCGCCCCGCCGGGACTCCTACCTTTGTTCCGTCCGCTGAAAAAAGTCCGCGCCGCCGCGCTTCCGTTCCCCGCCACGTCAGTTTGCAATCTCAATTCCCGCTTGGCGCGCCGTTCCGGCGATAATCCGAAAGGCCGCCTCCTCGTCGTTCGCGTTCAAATCCTTCATCTTGATCTTCACAATCTCCATCACCTGCGCCCGCGTCACCTTCGCCACCTTGGTCTTGTTCGGTTCCTTCGATCCGCTGGCGATCTTGGCCGCCTTCTTCAGCAGCACTGCCGCCGGCGGCGACTTCGTGATGAACGAAAAGCTCTTGTCTTTGTACACCGTGATCACCACCGGCAGGATGTCCCCGGCCTGCTTCTGCGTCTGGGCGTTGTACTCTTTGCAAAACGCCATGATGTTCACGCCCTGCTGCCCAAGCGCCGGGCCCACCGGCGGCGCCGGGTTCGCCTGCCCCGCCGGAATCTGCAACCGGATCGTCGCCACAATTTCCTTCGCCATATGCTCCTGCCTTTTCTCCTGCCTTTTCCTTCGTTGCCCTGCTGGAATCCATCGCCTCCGCCGCGCCCGCGCTCCCGTCGGCCGCCGCTCAGGTCTTCTCCACCTGCCAATACTCCAGTTCCACAAGCGTGGACCGTCCAAAAATGCTCACCGAAACCTCCAACCGCCCCTTGTCCGGATGCACCGTCTCCACGATCCCGTCCTGGTTCTGGAACGGGCCGTCGCTCACCTTCACCCGGTCCCCAGGCGCGAACGCCGTCTTTGGCATCACCCGGTCCTCCCCCGCCTTCATCTGCGCCAGCATCGCGTCCACCTCCGCCTGCCGCATCGGGATCGGATGCTGCCCATCCGCAAACCCTATCACGCCAGGCGTGTCCTTGAGGTAGTACCACGTCCGCTCGATAATCTTGCCGTCGTCGTCCAGCAGGTTGGCCAGGACAAAAACGTACCCCGGATACAGCTTGCGCTCGGTCTCGATCTTCTTGTTGCGCTTGACCTCCTGCACCCGCTCCGTCGGGATCACCACCTCGTGCAGCATGTCGGCCATCTCCTCGGCCTTCAACCGCTTCATCATGCTGTCCCGCACCTTGGTCTCCTGCCCGCTCAACGCGTGCATCGCAAACCACTGCGCCTTGGCAAAGTTCGGGTGCCGCGGCGCCTCCTCTTCGAGCGCCCCTTCGCCTTGCTCCGGCGCGCCGGCGCCCGCGGGGATGATCTCCGTTTCGTTCACAAATTCACGCCCATCACCGCGCCCGTGAACTTCATCAAAATGAAGTCGCACAGGCTCGTGTATCCGCCCAGCAGCAGCATCGACACGATTACCACCACGGTGGAATCCACCAGCTCCTTGTACCGCCGCAATCCCGTCTGCATCGGGTCCCACGGCCAGCTGCACTTGCCCAATTCCGTCCACACCTCCCGGTTGAACTTCGCGATGGCCGCACGGTGCTTCACCAGCAGCGACACCGCCACCACCAACGCGATCCCCCCCAGGATGCTCTGCCAAAGATGCGCCTGGAACCACGCCAATACGGCGTTCCCCGCCGGCGCCGTAAGCGCCGCGCCCGCCGTCCCGTTCGCGCCCCCGGCTTCCGGGGACGCCGCCGCCTGCGCCAGCATCGTCATGAATCCTGTCATATCCGCCTCCGGCCCGCGCCGCGGCCCATGGCAGGAGAGACAGGACTCGAACCTGCAACCCGCGGTTTTGGAGACCGCTGCTCTACCAATTGAGCTACTCTCCTGTTGGCCACCGGACCCCGCGCCCGCGGAACCCGGAAAAGCGCCGGCGCGTTATTCAAGAATCTCCGAAACCCGGCCCGCGCCAACGGTCTTGCCGCCTTCGCGGATCGCGAACCGCATCGTCTTCTCCATCGCCACCGGCGCCAGAAGTTCGACCTCAATCGACACATTATCACCGGGCATCACCATTTCAACCTTCTCCGGCAGCTTGATCGCGCCCGTCACGTCCGTCGTCCGGAAGTAGAACTGCGGCCGGTAGTTGCTGAAGAACGGCGTGTGCCGCCCGCCCTCCTCCTTGCTCAGCACATACACCTCCGCCTTGAACTTCTTGTGCGGCTTGATCGAACCCGGCTTGGCGATCACCTGCCCCCGTTCCACGTCGGTCTTCTTGATCCCGCGCAACAGCACCCCGACGTTGTCGCCCGCCTCCGCCGACTCCAGCAGCTTGCGGAACATCTCAATGTCGGTGACGACCGTCTTCTGCGTCGGATGCAGCCCCACGATCTCCACCTCCTCCATCTTCTTGAGGATGCCGCGCTCCACGCGCCCCGTGGCCACCGTGCCCCGGCCTTCAATGTTGAAAACGTCCTCCACCGACATCAGGAACGGCTGGTCCTTCGGGCGCTCCGGCATCGGAATGTAGCTGTCCACCGCGTCCATCAAATCCATGATGCACTTGGCCTTGCCGCCAACGTCCGTCGGGTTCGCCAGCGCCTCGGTCGCCGACCCCTTCACAATCGGCACCTTGTCGCCCGGAAACTCGTACTGGGTGAGCAATTCGCGCACCTCCAGCTCGACCAAATCCAGCAGCTCCTTGTCGTCCACCATGTCGCACTTGTTCAGGAACACCACAAGCGCCGGCACCCCCACCTGCCGCGCCAGCAAAATGTGCTCCCGCGTCTGGGGCATCGGCCCGTCCGCCGCGCTCACCACCAGGATCGCGCCGTCCATCTGCGCCGCGCCCGTGATCATGTTCTTGATGTAGTCGGCGTGGCCCGGACAATCCACGTGGGCGTAATGCCGCTTGTCGGTCTGGTATTCGACGTGCGCCGTGTTGATCGTGATGCCGCGCTCCTTCTCCTCGGGCGCCGCGTCAATCTGATCGTAGGCCTTCGCCTCCGCCAGCCCCTTCTTGGATAGGGCCGTCGTAATCGCCGCCGTCAAGGTCGTCTTGCCGTGGTCCACGTGCCCAATCGTGCCGATGTTCACGTGCGGTTTCTCGCGTTTGAATGCTTCCTTCGCCATAAACTGTTCCTCAAACTCCTCGTTGTTTTGCTGCCAGTCCCGGCCGGTCTCACCCGGCCAGTAGGACCTCAGCCCACGATCGGGATTGAACCGACGACCTCGTCCTTACCAAGGACGTGCTCTACCAACTGAGCTACGTGGGCAGCCTCTGTCTTCTCCCATCCCAGCCCCGCCTTCCCTCGCGGGAAAACCGGCAAAAGGCGAAAAACCCGTTCCCCACTGCCCCCAAGGACAGCGGCCGGACTTTTCTGCCCCGACTGAAATAGTTCGCAACCTTCGCAAAATCCGCCGGGGAGTCAAGAGGATTTTTTCGCCTTCAATCCCAGCCCCATTCCGCGCATGCTCCCGGCCCCGTGATCCCGCTCCACGACGATAATCCCACCCGCCGCTTCCCCATCATCACCGCCCTTCTCATCGCCGCCAACGCCTGGGTCTTTTTCGCCTGGCAGCTCGGCCAGGCCGGCCTCGAGCGCTCCGTCCACCTCGCCGGTTTTGTCCCCGCCGAGTTCCGCGCCACAGGCCTCGGCGGCGAAGGCCCCGCCATCCTAACCTCCATGTTCATGCACGGCGGGCTCATGCACCTCCTCGGCAACATGTGGTTCCTCTATCTCTTTGGCAACAATGTCGAGGACGCCTGCGGACGCGTCCGCTTCCTCGCCTTCTATCTCCTCGCCGGCGCCTTCGCCACGCTCGCCTACTTCGCCTTCAACCAGGACTCCGCCATCCCCCTGGTCGGCGCCAGCGGCGCCATCTCCGGCGTCCTCGGCGCCTACCTCCTCCGCTGGCCCCACGCGCGCCTCCTCGTCGTCGTCCCCATCCTTGTCATCCTCCGCTTCTTTTGGGTCCCCGCCTGGCTCTTCATCCTCGTCTGGATCGGCTTCCAACTGCTCAGCCAATGGGCCGCCCACCACGCGGGCCCCGCCCAATCCGGCGGCGGCATCGCCTTCCTCGCCCACATCGCAGGCTTCGCCGCCGGCATCCTCCTCCTCCCCTTCTTCCGCCGAACACGCCGCTGATCCACGACCGCGCCACCGGCCAGCCGCGGGAAAGGGCTGAATCCGGTATTGCGCGCGGCGTTGGCGCGTATTACGCTCCGCCCATGAATACCATTTCGCTCAAACTGCCGGACCGGCTGCTGGAACGTCTGGAAGCGGCGGCGCGCGC
>CAYSZK010000006.1:0-10995 GCA_964435495.1 uncultured Verrucomicrobiales bacterium | reverse complement strand
CGAAAATCACAAATCGAAAATTCCTCACTGCCGCGCGCGCCGCACCACCAAATCATCCCTGGTGCGCGAGTGCCTGGAGCAGTCGCTGGACGCCCATCCCGCCAGCGGCAAGGCGACCTGCTACGATCTGGCCGGCGATCTGGCCGGCTCGTTGAAAGGGCTGCCGCGTGATCTTGCCACCAACCCCAAGTATCTGGAAGGCTTCGGCCAGTGACGGGCAAAGTGCTGCTGGACACAGGCCCGCTGGTGTCCTTTCTGGCCGCGGGCTCCAACCATCACGCCTGGGTTTGCGGACAGTGGAAACGGCTGCACCCGCCGATGCTCACCTGTGAGCCGGCGCTGACGCCGGAGGAGTCCCGTGGTTAAGTCCCCTCCTCCGCACTTCTGCGCCTCTGCGGGAGCCCCCCTCCGTAAGATATCTTCCGTCCCCCGTCCCCTGCCTCCCCGTCCCCCGTCTCCGTGGGCTCCGCGTCCTCCGTGGTTAACAATTCCCGTCCCCCCTCCCCCTCCTCTGCGCCTCCGAGGGCGTCCGCCCCGTGTGCCGCTTGAACACCGTCGCAAAATGGCGCTGGTCCCCAAAACCGCATTGGCCCGCAATCTCGTTGATCCGCAAACCCGGCTCGTTCTCCAGCAGCCGCTGCGCCTCCTGAATCCGAAGCCCAAGCACAACCTGCCAGGGCGGCTTCGCAAAATGCCGGCGCCACAACCGCCGGAACGCCGGCACGGAGAACCCAAAACGCTTCGCCACCAGCCCAAGCCGGAACGGCTCGTGAAAATGCCCCCGCAACCACGCCTCCGCGTCGTGCAACCGCCGTTCCGGGTCGTCATGCAGGTCCTCCCCCGTCCCGTGCAAACTCGTCAACAGCATCAGCCGCGCCAGGGTGTCCAGTTGATCCGCCACCCCCGCCACCGCCGGACGCGCGATCAACCGCGCCGCCATCGCCAGTTGTTCCCGCAACATCCCCACCGACCGCGCCGCCCACGCCCCCTCCGGGAATCCCTCCAGAAACCCGCCCCTCGGCTGTTCCACGAACGAAAACCCGTACTCGTCCCACGCCCCGTCCGGACCGTACCGGTAACGCCCCCCGGGCCGCGCCAGCAGCACAAACGGCCCCGCCACCTTCTCCTCCGCTCCCCCCGCCTCCACCCACCCCTTCCCGTCCAACACAAACATCGCGCAATAATTCTGGAATTGGTGGTCCACCGGCGTCCGCTTCCCCATCTGCCAGTTGGTATGGGACAAGAGCGGCCCCTCCCCGCGGAGGCGCCGGTACCGTGCAAGATGCGTGACCATGGCAACGCCAGCAGCCTAACCCCTCCCTCCACCTGTTGCCGAGTCGAGACTTTCCGCATCAACTCCGGCAAACGCTCTGTCCCTCCGTCAATTTCAATCCGCTTCTCAACCGGACACCTGCTGATCACATTTATCATCGCCCCTTGACTCTCCATGCATGACCGTGCATGGTCATTGTGTGCCAACCAAGACGATCAGTTTGGAATTGGATGCTTACGAGCGGTTGCGGCGGGCCAAGCGGTCGGAGCGGGAGTCGTTTTCGGAGGTTGTGCGGCGCGCGGTGTTTCCAGATCAGGCGGTCGGCGGCATCGAATTGCTCGCGTACCTGAAACGGCGCGGTCCGGTGCTGGACGATGCGGGACTCGACGAACTCGACTCGGTCCACAAGGCGCTGAGCCGTCCGGCCGACGACCCGTGGAAGGAAACCGCATGATTCTGGACACCACCTTCCTGATCGACCTGGAGCGCGAGTTGCGGCGGCAAGAGGACGGCGCCGCTTGCGCCGCGCTGCGGACACGGGAAATGCAGACGCCGCTCTGCGTCACCGAGACGGTTCTGGGCGAATTGGCCGCCGGCGATTCGTTGGCTGACCGGAACACTTGGGAACGTTTCATCGCGCCCTATCATGTGTTGCCCATGGATCGCGAGACGGCTTGGCACTATGGCTGCGTGTTCCGTGCCCTGCGGCGGAGCGGGCGATTGATCGGGGCCAACGATCTGTGGATTGCCGCGGCGGGGCTCGCCCATCAGCTGCCGATCCTCACCCGAAACGGCAAAGAATTCCGCCAAGTGCCCGGCTTGCGGGTCCTCGAGTATTCTCATTAGCATGACAAAGAGCCTGTCGTTTTGTCATCTGCCCCCTAATCATCTTCCGCCGCGCCGGGCATGTCCCGCCGTCCATCCACGAACCCTCCATCCACGTCACCCTCTGGACCGCCGGCACGCCGCGCTCGCCCCGGTGGATTTGCGCGACAAGCGCGTCCACAGTGGCCGCCCCCATGGCGTCGTTCGCGTAGGCGATGCCCGCCCAGTTCGGGGTCTCGCCGGCCACGCCCAGTTGCGCCAGCGCCGGGGCGGCGCCCGCGGGCAGGAAATCCCGCCATTCCTCCGCCGTGAACCATTTCAGCGTGGTGAGGATCACATCGGGCCGGTGCGCTTCCCACCACGCCGCGATCCGGCCCCGCGCAACCCCGGCGTTCCGGAAGCCCGCATCGATCCGCAGCGGCGGGCAACCAATCCCGTCCGGCCCGGCCGCCGCGTAAAAGCCGCCGGTGAACGCGCATTCACAGGCCGCGTCGAAGCCCGCGTTCACCACCAGGCCCACACGCCCGTACCCAAGCTCCCGCACCCGCCGCACAGCCAGCTGCGTTCCCGCAAAGTGGCCGGCCTCAACCGCGTGCAGCCGCAAGCGCTTCATCCGGAACGCGCAGCCAACCGCGGGGAGCCGTTCCACAATCCCCGCCAGCCGCTCCTCGCCGCCCGCGTCCACCAAGCCAAACACAATCACCCCGGGCACACCCATCGCCTCCAAACGCCGCCACACAGCCCCGTCCGCCGCGGGGTCCGGCTGCAACGGAACAACCTCAATCTTGTACCCAAGCGCCCCGGCGCGTTCCATGATCCCCCGGAACGTCTCCCGCGTCGCCGACCACCGCCGCACCATCTCCGGCGTCTCAAAATGCAGCACCGCAAGCACGCCCCCGAACTCCGGCGTTTCGCGGCGCCCCCGGAGCTGCGCCATGCCCGCGGCCAGGACCGGGTTCGGCGCATACCCCATCTTCCGGGCCAGCTTCCGCACGCGCAACCGCGTGGCCGGACTCAGGCGGGGGCTGTCCCGGAGCGCGAGGGAAACCGTGTTGAGCGAAACGCCGGCGGCGGCGGCGACCGTCCGGAGCGTGACCCGCGGGCGTTCCATAAAAGCAACACTAGCCAGCAACCCTTGCAATGTCGAACGCTAATATCACAAAGTTGGCCCCGCCCCCGATTCCCGCTTGCGTGATAAGCCCATCTCTGGAAGATAAAGTCCCATGAAACTTCTCATCCGCGCTGTCTCAATGTCAGGCGCCCTCCTCGCCGGGGCCGCCGCCCAAGGCGCCGTCATCACCTTCGACACCGCCAGCCAGATCACCAACGAGTTCAACCGCGTCGGCACCGCCGGCGCGGCGCTCTTTTCCACCGACCCCACCCTCTCGGGCCTCGGCGGCACCCTGGGCGTCACACCGAATGTTAGCGTCAACGGATCGGTTGGCCGGTATTACACGCAGACAGCCTTCGACAGCCAGGCGGACCTTAGCGTCGGCATCTATCTGCAGATCGTCGCGCCCACCGTGAACGGAGCCGCGTATGCCGCCGTGGTTGGTTTCGCCGGCGAACCCACCAACAACGCCGCCGTCAACGAGGGCCTCAACTACACCACCGCGCGCACCGGCACCAACGGAGGGTTTCTTTACGGCTTCCGGGCCTCCCTGCAACAGACGAATACGACCGCCACCACCAGCGGCGCGATCTATCAAATTCGCCTGGCCAACGTGGTGGATGCGCCCACCGGCGGATCCTTCACCACCCTGGCGGGCGGACTGTCCCTCACCACAAACAACTGGTACTATTTTTCCCTGAACATCGACCATCTTTCGACAACCAATTACAGCCTCGTAACCTCCCTTTACAACAGCGACTCCAATGGCGTCCTCGGCGCCAGCGTGTTCACAGGCACAAACGCCCTCGGCAACAGCTATTTCGGCCTGGATGCCGACGGCGTTTACGGCTACTTTGGGGCTCAGACGCCGGCCAGCCGAAGCGGTGTCGGCGTTTACGACAACTTCACCATCGACGGAGCGCTCATCCCCGAACCCGCCACCGTCGCCCTCCTGGCCATCGGCCTGGGCGCCGTCGCCGCCTCCCGCCGCCGCGTGAAGCGGGACTGAAGCCACCGCCCCTACCCGCGCAACCCTGTCCGCCATCCCATCAGATACGCCCGGCCAGGCCCTCCCACGCCCGCCGCTCCGCGTCGTTCCTCGGGAATGGCTCGAACCCAAACGCCCGGTATAACCGGATCGCGGGCACCCTGTCGCTCTGGGTCGCCAAATACGCCCGCCCATGGCGCCGCGCCAACACCCGCATCGTGTGCGCCAGCGCCGCCCGCGCCAGCCCCCGCCCCTGCCACGCCGGCCGAACCGCCACCCAATGCACCCGCCCGGCCGCGCCGCCATCCGGCGCCTCCCCAAACCATGCGCTGATCGTCCCCGCCACCCCGCCGTCCGGCCCCACCACAAAAAAACAGCGCTCCCCGATCACCCCCCAGTCGTTCCCAAACTCTTTCACGAACAGCGCCTCGTCCGCCGACGGCCTGCCGTCCGCCGCGCACCAGACCTCCGCCCACAACCCGGCCTCGCCCGGCCGGATGGACCGCATCCCGAACCCGTCCGGAAACGCCGCCTCCGGGATGTCCCGAAGATGCGCCCGGACCATGACCACATCGCACACGTTCATTTTACAAACATTTTGGATCGCTTCCCAAACACCGCGCTTGTTGCCTCCCGCTGCCGTTGGCGTAGGAATGGGTGCGCGACCATGAACCCGAGCCTGAACCCCAACCGATCATAATGCAAACATCAAACCAGCCGCCCCATCCCGCCGGAGTCTATTCCGGCATCCGCATTCTCGATTTCACGCATTTCCAGCAGGGACCCGTGGGCACGCAATTCCTCGGCGATTTCGGCGCCGAAATCATCAAGATTGAGCGCCCCGGCGCCGGCGACGGTTTCCGCGGCTCGAGCGCGACGGGCACGCTCCTCGCCGGCGCCGGCGGGTACAGCCCTGCGTTCATGGCCTGCAACCGCAACAAAAAAAGCCTCGCGCTCGATCTCAAGGCTCCCGAAGGCAAACAAATCGTTCTCGATCTCGTCAAGGTGTCTGACGTCATCGTCTCCAACTTCCGCCCCGGCGTCATGGAGAAACTCGGACTCGGCTTCGACGATCTTAGAGAATTCAACCCGCGCATCATCACCGCGTACGCCTCCGGCTACGGCCAGACCGGCCCCGACCGCGACACGCCTGGCCAGGACATGATGGCCCAATGCCGCGGCGGCATCATCCGCGGCAATCCGCCCCGGACCCCCGGCTTCAATCTGTGCGACCTTTTTGGCGGGATCATGCTCGCCCAGGGCATCATGCTGGCCCTCGCCGCCCGCGAGAAAACCGGGCGCGGCCAGGTGGTGGACACCTGCCTGCTCAACACCGCGATCCTGGCCGACATCATGGGCGCCACCGCCTACCTGAACCTTCACCACGAAAAACCGGATCAGGCATCCAAGCCCCGCACAGGCAATCCCACCTACGCCCTCTACCAGGCCAGGGACGGCAAGTGGGTCCACATCATCGACGCGTTCCGCGACCGTCCCCTCCAACGCCAGTGCAAGGCCCTGGGCATTCCGGACAGCGTGGCGAATGACCCGCGTTTTGCCGATGTCCACCGCCTCACTCCGGAGGCGTTCGAAGAATTGCGCGGCCACCTGGCCGCGGGCGTGGCCCGTTTCCCGGCGGACGAGGTCATTGAGCGTTTCAAGCGCGAGGACATGATGGCGGTCAAAGTTTGCGGGTTCGGCGACGTCTTCACCGATCCGCAGGTTTTGCACAACGAAATGATCCTCGAAACCGCCCATCCCAAGGCGGGTCCCATGAAGCTGGTGGGTTTCCCCATCAAACTTTCCGAAACCCCGGCCCGCCTCCAAAGCGCCCCGCCGCTCCTCGGCGAGCACACGCGGGAAATCCTGCGGGACCTCCTCAAAATGCCGGAACCCCAAATCGACGCCCTGATCGCGCGAAAGGTGGTGGGGTGAAAACTGGAAACTGAAAACTCAAATGACCAACCTCATCATCACCGAAACGGCCCGCCGGAAATTGCGCATCGGCGAACTGGTGGACACGCGCACGTTCGACGAGCACCGCTCGTTGATCACCGACAAATGGCTCAAGCTCTACGCCCTCGCCCTGCGCGACCCGAACCCGCTCTGGTTCGATGGCGCCTACGCCGCGCGCGAAGGCCGGTTCGGCGCGCGCACGCTGCCCACCGCCTATTACACGCTCTTCAATCCCATGGAAAACGGCGGCGCATGTCCCGCCTCCGATTTTTGGGCGGAGCTGCACGGCAAACCCGGCCATTACTGGGGCGGCCACGCCGCCTACAACCGCATCGAAGCCAAACGCCCCCTCCGCCTCGGCGACCGCATCGGCTGCTGCGAACTCCGCAACACCGATTGCTTCGAGAAACGCGGCAAGTCCGCCGTGCTGGTCTGCGCGGAAACCGAATACCGCGTCTTCGACAGCGGCAAGAACCTTCTCGCCATCTGCCATTACGGCAACATCTCCCAATTCCCCTATCCCGAAGGAACCCGCCCCGCGAAGGGCGCCTGAACCAAGGAAATCCCATGGCAACCGCACAACTCTATTTTGAAGATGTCCAGGCCGGCGACGCCGTCCGGCCCATGTTCCCCTACATCGACCAGGCCCAGCTCATCGAATGGGGCTATGTCTCCAACAACACCGACGTGGGCCACTGGCACATCTGGTCCAACCGCCACCGCCAAAGCCCCGACCCCGCCGCCCCCGTCACCCCCAAAGGCCAGGACCCCACGCTCCACGGCCAGTTCAAGGCCGCGCTGATCGAAAAAATGCTCATGGATTGGGCCGGCCCCAAAGCCTGGGTCGTCAAACTCGACGTCAAATACAAGGTCTGGGACTATTTCTTCGAGCTCAAGACCCTCACCGGAAACGTCACCGGCAAACGCCGGGAAAACGGCGAAAATCTCGTCGATGTCGAAGTGCAAATGGCCAACGAAGAGGGCACGGTCACCACCCCGGCCACCGCCACCGTTGCCCTGCCCGCCCGCGGAGACAAACGCTGACCCCCGCCCCGGGGCGATTCCCCATCGGCACTCCGGCTTCCCATGAAATCCCACGCATCCCTGGCAGCGGCTTTCTTCGCCTGCCTCTCCATGGCCGGCGCCCAAACCCATCCCCTCAACACCAAGGCGGCCACGCTCCGTTTCGAACACGCCTGCGAACCCGGCCCCGGCGTGCTTCAGTGGCGCGAGGCCGTGCGCGAGAGCGTCCTCCAGAACACCCCGCGCCCCGAACCGCTCCCCGTCTTCCGCTACCTGGTCCATTACGCCGGCGGCGCCACGCTGCCTGTCGTCGTGCGCTGGTCAGAGAGCGTCGAAGCCCCGGTGCGGCGGTTGTTCGAACCGGTCAGCCGGTTCATCGGGCCGATGGCCTGGGCGGACGTGGCGTGGCGGGGACCCGTGGACGCGGCCACGGAAACGCGGCCAGTCCGTTACGCCATGCGCTGGCCCAATCCCTGGCCCGACTGCCTCATTGAATCAGTGGAGGTCGGAGAAATCCCCGGCGCCGGCAAGCCGCTGGTCCACTCCGTCACGCCCCTCGACGAGCCGGCGCCGGGCCGGTCTTTCTACGTTTCCCCCGAAGGCGACGACGCCAACCCCGGCACGTTCGAGAAGCCGTGGGCGGGACCGCACAAGGCCGCGGCCGCGGCCGGCGCCGGGGACACGGTGTTCTTTCGCGAAGGAACCTACGCCGTGGACAAGCCGGTGGTTCTCGGCCGGTCCGGGACGTCAAACGCCTGGATCACCTTCTGCAATTACCCAGGCGAGAGCGCCGTGTTCAACGGGCGCGCCCTCGCCACCGCCCGGAAACAGAACGAGTTCGTCGTGGACTGGAACGGCAAGCCCACGGCGTTGATCGCCTCGCGCACCGGAGTGATCCACATCCTGTCCGCCTCGTTCGTCCGCGTGCTCGGGCTGGCGGTCCAGGACTCCGCGTTCGCCGGAATTTGCGTCAACGCGGCGCCGTGGTGGAAGATCGAAGGCATCGCCCAACCCGAAATCCCCGGTTGCGGCCACATCGACATCCTTCACAACCGGGTCCAGCGCACTTCCAACGTTGGCCTTGGCGTCTATGGCGCCATTATCCCGAACTACACGTCCCTCACCAATGTCCGGGCCATCGGCAACCTCGTCCTGCGCGCCCACGACAAGGAGACGTTCCTCCTCGGCGCCGACGAGGCCCAGAACAAAGCCCGCGCGGAAATCCGGCGGCGCGGCAAGAGCCGCTGGGGCGACGAGAATCTCGATTTCCACGCCGTCCAACAACTGGAAGTAGCGTTCAACGAGGTCGCCTTTGGCGGCAAGGAAGGCGTGGACCTCATGAACGGCACCCGCCACGCCCGCGTCCACCACAACTACGTCCACGACCAGTTCTTTACCGCGCTCAGCGGCGGCACGCTCGGCATCTACATGGACTGCCGCTCGGAACAATGGGACCTGGAGGTCTTCCACAACGTCTGCGAGCGAAACGGCGTCGGCATCCAGGCCAATTCCGAGGACGGCGCGCCGGCCCGCGGCATCCGCATCCACCACAACCTTTGCAAGGACAACTATTGGACCGGCATCGCCGTGCTGATGTGGAACGAAGACGGCAAGGAGTTCAGGGACGTGGCCGTCGAAAACAACATCGTCTTCCGCAACGGCTTCCTCGAAAGCAACAAGGCCCCCGCCGGCGGCATCCACATCCACGCCCTCACACCCCTGCTCCGCGACATCCTCGTCCGCGGCAACGTCGTTGCCGCCAATCGCGACTACCAACTCGCCCATCACGAGGCCGATCTCAAGGCGCAAAACATCCTGTTCGACCGGAACCATATCTGGCCGGCCGAACTCAAGGCCTTTGACGACCCGCGCTGGAAGAAAAAGTGGGTGCCCACCCACGGCGCCAATCCGGTCCTCGCCGAGCCGAGGTTCCCCGCTCCTGACGAACACCGCTTCGGCCTCTGGATGGAGTGAGCCTCAGCCCTTCCCGAGAGGCGCCCCCAACTCCGCCGGTTGCGCCGACGCGCCGACCGCCTCCGAGGCGTCGGTGACGCGCACAAACGACACCAGCGCCCCGCGCGTTTCCGTCCCGTCCGGCGAGGTCGCCTCCACCGGAATGAAAAATTTTCCGTCCGGGAACAGGAAATGGAACCGGAACGTGCCGTCGTCGCGCAGCTCGATCTCTTTGCCGCCAACCCGGACACGCGCGCGCGGCTCGGTCCCGCCGTACAATATCAGTTCGGCGTTGACGTTCAGGTGGAATCCCCGGTCCCCGCCGCCGCCCGCGAACGAGCCGCCCATGGGGCTGAACATGCTGGCCGACCCGGCGACAAGCATCTTCTGAAGCCGTTGGCGCAGGATTTCGGTGATCTCGAAGGAGCCCATGTTGATCCGCCGCACCAACTCCCCGCCAAGGAACTGGTACAACTCGCTCATCCGCGCGTCGCTCAAGTCCGGGTCGATCCCAACGTCAAACGGGAACCGGAAGCCCTCCCCCTGAAGCCGCGCCAGCGCGTCGGCGAGGTCCTCGCCGTCACGGACATTCCCGGCCACAAGCTCGAGGAGTTGGCGGAACGTGAAATGCATCGGGATCGTGACAAACCGCGCCGTCGAGTCGGGCGACACATAATCTTTCGGCGCGTCCGCCGCGCCCGACCGGCCCCAGGCCTCAAACGACCCGCCCGGCCGGTACACGCCCACCTCCGCCACAAACGCAGCCCCGGGCGCCGCGGTGTGGATGTACCAGCTCCGGCAGCCGGGCGGCACCTCGTTCTGCTGCACCAGATGCCCGTCCACGGTCACCAGGCGCAGGAACACTTTCTGGTCTGCCGCCCGCGAGGTCGCGTCGCGCAGTTGGTCCCACGAAAAATCCCAGTGGGCGTGGAACCAGTGCGGGTCGCGGGCCACAAGCCAGACCCGTTGCGTGGCGTAGCTCTCCGGCAGCTCGCCCAGGAACTCGAACTCCGGCGCCGCCGAAAAGGTCTGCGGCGCCGCGGGCTCGGAAACAACAAACTTGAGCGCGGCCGGATCCTGGATCGGCTGGGGCGCGATCTCCGGCGGGGTGCCGTGGGCCGGAACCTTGCCCCGCGGCGCCGCCTTGCGCCGGACCGCCGTCACCGCCCGTTTGGTGGCGGCCCGGACGCGCCGCAGCGCTTGGGCCTGCCGCCGCCGGTTTGCCGCTTCGGTCGCGGCTTTCGCCACTGGCTTCCGTCCTTTGCCGATCTTCGCCGCTTTTTCAGGTTTCTCGTTCTTCGCCATAACCCCTCCAGAGTTGGTTGCCGGACCGGACCCCGTGCGCGCCCCGCCTCGGCCACATGGCCGCGCCGGGCGGCGCGAGAACCGCCCCAAATCTGCGTTAGCTCCCGCCCCGCCCTTTCGCAAGGAACTTTCCGCGCCCCCCCGCCGCTTCCCGAATTCGGCGTCGCACTCCCGCTCCCACTCCGGAGCCCGGTGCCCGGTGCCCGGCGGCCTACGCGAACCGGTCCACGATCACGTTTTCACGGTCGGCCAGCCGTTCCCCGCGCGGCCAAGGCGCCTTGGCCTGCTTGCCAATCGCCACCATGAAACTGACCACATGATCCGCCGGCAGCCGGATCAATTCGGCAACCTTCACCGGGTCGAACCCGACCATCGGACAGGAATCGTACCCGAGGCCCCGCGCCGCGAGCATAAGCGCCATCCCCGCCAGTCCGGTGGACCGCATTGCCTCGTCGCGGATCAATTGCGGTTTGCCGTCGTAAAACGGCCTGATCATCGGGCCCAGGAAATCCTGGACCGCCTGGGGCGCGTGCCCCCAGTACTTCGCCGGGTCCGCCTCGT
>CAYSZK010000005.1:0-76855 GCA_964435495.1 uncultured Verrucomicrobiales bacterium | reverse complement strand
CGCCCGCACCGCCCGCGGCGCCCGCACCCGAGGCTCCGCCCGCCGCCACGCCCGCCCAGCCGCCCCCACCGGAAAGCGCGCGTCCTGGCGGCCCTGTCAAGTCCACCGAACCCGGGAAGCCCGTCACCATTCCACCCCCCCGGCGCTCCCTGGCGCCCCCAAAACTCGGCGCGCCCCCCGCGTTCGCCGGCCTGAACATCACCCAAACCGTGCCGACGCTCGCCGCCATGGAAGGCAGCGCGCCGGAGCCGCCCGCGCCCCCGGCGAAGGATACCCCCAAACCGCTGCCCACCCAGCCGCTTCCCCAATCTCCGCCCCAACCCGAAATCGCGCCTACCGTCCCCCTCGCGCCTTTCAAACCAGCCGCGAAGCAGGCGCCCACGCCGCCGCCCGCCGAATCCGGCGTCGGCGCCGCGATGACGGTCCTCCTCGCGCCATTCAAGGCGGTGGGCAAGCCTTCGTTCACGCCGCCGCCCACACAGCCGCCCAGGGCCGCGCAACCGTCCCAAACGGCGCCGCCCCAGAAACCCGCCGACGAGGAGTTCCCGCCCGCGCCTTTCCGCGCGAGCCCGCCCCACGGCTTTCCCGCGCCGCCCGGCGCCATGCCCGCCGCCGCCCAAGCGAAGCCCGCGCCTCCCCCAATGGCGCCGGCTACCTCCGCGCCACCCCCGCCGAGACCCCGTCCGCCCGTGACTCCCCTGAAGCCCTTCGCCAAACCCCCAGGCTTCACCGTGGCGTCCGCCCCGCGCGATCCGCCTCCCGCCCAGTCCGCTGCCCCAGTCAAACCCATCGTGCTGCCTCCCGGTATCAAACCTTCCGCGCCGCCTCTCGCAAAGTCCGCCCACCCCAAGACGGAACCCATCCCGGATTCCGCGCTCCAGGCCAAGGCCGCCCAACCCGCCACCACCGACACGGTGCGCCTGCCCCTCCCGCCGAACGCCCGCCGCGCGCCCGCCGCCCAAGCGGGAAAGCCCCCCGCTCCCCCCACGCCTCCTGGGCCGGCGCCCGTGCCCGCCGCCGGCGATAGCCAGCCACCCCTCGCCGCCACCGTTCGCCTCCCGCCTCCCGCGCCGACTTCCGCCACCCAACAACCCGGCCCACCCGCCGCGCCCACGCCGCCCTCGTTCCCGCCCGCGCCCGCAGCCCGAAAACCAATTGCAATGCCCGCGCCCGCTCCAGAACGGAAAGCGGCGCCGGCGCTCCGCCTCGTGCCTCCCGCGCAAGCCGCGGCCCAGGCACAAAGACCCGCGGCCGCAAAACCCGAACCCCCCGCAAAACCTTCGGCGCCTCCGAAACAAGCGTCCATCAAAACGCCGCCCGCGCCGCCCGCGCCGCCAGGAAAACCTGTCCTCTCCGCGACCGTCCGCCTTCAGCCGCCCCCCCGCATGTCCCCGCTGAACGCCGCCGCGGCCTTCGCACCCCACGCCGCCCCGTTTCCGTCCGCCCCCCCCGCGCAGCCATCCCCGCCCGCGCCCAAACCCAAGGAAACCCCGACGCAACCGCCGCCCGCCGCAAAACCGCCCGCCCGAGAAGCGCTGACCGCCGCCCCCGTGACCGCGCCTGGGCTGAGAATCAAACCGCCGCCCCGCATGGCGGCCTTGGACGCAGCCAAAGTGACCGCGCCCCCCGCGTCCAACGCACCCGGCGCATCCCCCGCGCCCGGTCCCGCATCCCCAAAGGCCGCGGCGGCGATTCCGCCGCCTCCGCGCCTTGCCGTGTTCAAGCCCGGCGGCAAGCGCTGACGCCGGCTTTGAACACTACTCGGCGGCGGGTTCCGCGGCCGGCGTTTCCGGCGGTGGCGTGGGCGCAGGCGCGGCCGCGGCTTCGACCGGGGCGCCCCCGATCTTCGCCTTCACCGCCGCCTCGATTTTGGCGCGCAACTCCGCGTTGCCCCGCAGCTCCTCCCGTGCCGCGTCGCGGCCTTGGGACAAGTGATTGCCCTCGAACGACAGCCACGCCCCGCGTTTCTCGACCACGCCCTCTTCGATGGCCAGATCGATCAGCGCGCCTTCGCGCGAGATGCCCTCGTTGTAATTGATGTCGAACTCGGCCTCCGTAAACGGCGGCGCGACCTTGTTCTTCACCACCTTGACCTTGGTGCGGTTGCCGGTCACCGTGCCGTCCGGCGCCTTGATCTGGCCGATGCGCCGGATGTCGATCCGCATGGAGGCGTAGAACTTCAGCGCCTTGCCGCCGGTCGTGGTTTCCGGGCTGCCGAACATGACGCCGATCTTTTCCCGGATTTGATTGGTGAAAATGCAGACCGTCTTGGCCCGCGCGATGATCGCGGTGAGCTTGCGCATTGCCTGGCTCATCAGCCGCGCCTGGGCGCCCACCGTCGCGTCCCCCATCGCCCCCTCCAGCTCGGCTTTGGGCACCAGGGCCGCCACCGAGTCCACCACCAGCACGTCCAGCGCGTTGGACTTCAGCAGGGTCTCCGCGATGGTCAGCGCCTCCTCGCCCGAGTCCGGCTGGCTGATGAGCAGCTCGTCGGTTTTCACCCCAAGTTTGCGCGCATAGGCCGTGTCCAGCGCGTGCTCGGCGTCAATGAACGCCGCGATGCCGCCCGCCTTTTGCGCCTGGGCCACCACCGTCAGGGTCAGCGTTGTCTTGCCCGACGACTCCGGCCCGTACACTTCCACGATCCGCCCGCGCGGGAACCCGCCGCACCCCAGGGCGTGGTCAATGATGATGCACCCGGTCGGGATCACATCCACCTTGAGCCGGTGGTCGTTGTCCCCCAGGAGCATGATCGAACCCTCCCCAAATTGCTTGGCGATGCTCTGGATCGCCAAATCCAGGTTCTTGTCCCTCGCAATCACCAGCCGCCCTGCCTCGGAGCCGCGCTCGGCCCTCTCGCCTCTCTCGGCCCTGTCCCCCCGGTCCGCCTTTTCCGCCCTGTCCGTTTTCGTTGCTCGTGCCATGGAATCTCCTGTGTGCCCGCCTCTTGCGGGGCTCTGTTTTCGCCTTTGCATTTCTTGGTTCTTTATACGCTTATATAATACTCCGCGCGTTTGTCAAGGTTACGCCGCCGGCCCCAAACCCAGCAAGCCCCGCCGAAGCTGCTCCAACGCGTGCTGCGACGCCAAATGTTTGAAAGTCTCCCGGTCCGCCCCAAACAGTTTCCGCCCCGCCCAGACGCCCCCGGGCCCCGCCACCGCCACCCAGCATAAGCCCACCGGCTTCTCCGGCGTCCCCCCCGACGGACCCGCAATCCCCGTCGTCGCCACCGCCCACACCGCGCCTGTGCGCTCCCGGACCCCCGACGCCATCGCCCGCGCCGTTTCTTCGCTCACCGCGCCGTGCTCCCCCAGCAACGCCGGGGAGACGCCCAGTTGGCGCGTCTTCTCCGCGTTGGAATAGGCCACCACCCCGCCCAAAAACACCGCCGACGCCCCAGGCACTCCCGTCAAACGGTCCGCGACCCGCCCGCCCGTGCAGCTCTCCGCCACCGCCAAAGCCGCGCCCAGCTCCGCCGCCCGCCGGATCACCACCGCCTCCAGCGGTTCCTGGCCCGTCCCAAACACAATCGCCCCCAGACGGTCGCGCACCCACGCCGCCGCCGCCTCCACCCGCGCCGCGTCGGAAGCGTGGACCAGCCGGATGTCCACCTCCCCAGGCCGCGCGCAATAACCAATCTCCACCCCGGTCGCCGCCGCGTGCAGGTCCGGCTCTATTTGCTCCTGAATCCAAGACTCGCCCATGCCCGTCGTCCGCAGAATCCGGCACACCACCGCCCCCTTGCCCCACGCGCGCAACCGCGGCGCCACCTGCTCCTCGAACATCGGTTGCAGCTCCCGCGGCGGTCCCGGCAATAAAAAAATGTGCCGTCCACGGTCCTCCAAATAAAGGCCGGGCGCCGTGCCGTTGGGGTTTGGCAAGACTTCCGCGCCCTCCGGCACGTCTGCCTGGACCAGGTTGGAGTCCGGCATCGCCATCCCGCGCCGTCCGAACCGCGCCCGGATCGCTTCCACCACAACCGCATCCCTGCGCAAGGGCCTGCCCAACAGCTCCGCCACGGCGTTGCGCGTGATGTCGTCCGACGTCGGCCCCAGCCCGCCGGTCACAAGCACCACGTCGGCGCGCCCCAGCGCTTCGGCCAGCGCCTCCCGGATCGGCGGACCGTCGGGCACGGTCACCTGGCGTTGGAGGGAAAGCCCCATTTCCAAGAGGCGCCGCCCGAGGGATTGGACATGGGTGTTTAGGACCTGGCCGAGGAGCAGTTCACTGCCGGTGTTGAGCATCTCGATGCGCACGAAGCCGGAACATTGGCAAGCCCCCGCCAGGATGCAAGGCCGCTGCGCCCCAAAGCAATCCGCGCCCGCGCCGCACGCGGCTCTCGCGGAGGCGGGGCTGAGAGCGCGATTCGCCGGTTTTTTTTCGCGCACCCCGCCGCCTGGCAAGGGGAGCGTTGCCGGACAAAGCCCGGAAGGGCTTGTGGGCCGGCCATTTTCGCCCCGGGGTCCCTGTCCCAAGGGCAAAACTAACCGACACTTTTGATGATCTGATCGGATCACCAAAAGTGACAGTTGTTTTTGGGATGGACCGCCTGGGCCGCACGCCGGACGGACTGGCTCCGCCCCGAATTTCGGCCCGGCGATTGGGAATGCCGCTTCGGGGATTCGCGCGCGCCGTCACCGGCGCAATCCGCGCCCGCTCCGTAACCGGTTCTCTCGGAATCGGGGCTGAGAGCGCGATTCGCCGGTATTTTTCGCGCACCCTGTCGCCTGGCAAGGGGAGCGTTGCCGGACAAAGTTCGGAAGGGCTTGTGGGCCGGCCATTTTCGCCCCGGCCTCCGTGTCCCAAGGGCAAAACAAACCGACACTTTTGGTGATCCGATCGGATCACCAAAAGTGACAGTTGTTTTTGGGATGGACCGCCTGGGCCGGACGGACTGGCTCCGCGCCGAATTTCGGCCCGGCGATTGGGAATGCCGCTTCGGGGATTCGCGCGCGCCGTCACCGGCGCAAGACGCGGCCGCAGGCCGCGGTCTTGCGGAGGATTGGCAATTGCGCGATGTCTTTCTCGCGCCCCGCGGCGGCCTTGCTGCGGATGATCGACCTCAGCGGCATGACACGGACCGTCTGGCCGGCGAGCTTCAGGCGGCGCGCCCGCTTCCACTCCGACGCGAACGCCCCCACTCCGTCCAGCCGGTAACAGAAATTTACCAGAGTCCCGTCCTGGAGCGCGACGACGGTGGGCCGGATGATTTCGGCGCCTTGCCTCGCGCACAGATTGATGACGCGCATGTAGGCGCGTTCGGGCAGGTCAACCCAGAGGTCCGTGTCCACGGTGGTTCCGGGGGCGCCTTGGAGGATGGCCGCGGTCATCCCGACCACTTGGAAGCGAATGCCGCCTTCTTTGAGGCCCGCGACAAGCCGACCGAGCGGAGATAGGCTTGATGGCGCCGCCACCGCTCTTCGGGCGTGGCCAGCAGGCTTGCGGCGTACAAGAGGCGCTCGTGTTCGTCCAATCCGCGGACGGCCCGTAGCTTTTCGGCCGCGGCCAACAGTTTTTTTTTACCCGCCACCCCAGACTAATAGTCCAGTTGGGGCCGCGCCGCAAGGCCTGGACCGAACATTAGCGCGGCCACCAGCGTCCTTCGGCGGCGGCGGTCCGCATGCGGCGCCAGGCACGGGAGGGACTAAAAAGGGGGGCTCGGGAGAGCGCCGCCTCCTCAGCGGCGCCGGCGGCAGCCGGCCAGCAAGGCCAATCCGCCCATCAGCAGCATTCCCACCGTGGAAGGCTCCGGGATCACCGCGACCGACAGGATTCCGTCCACCTCGTTGAACGACCAATCGAAGCTCCCGTCGTTGAGGGTCCAGAGATCGCCGGCGAGGCTGAAGGCGCCGGAGTAGAGGTTGGTGAGATTGACCGCGGCGAACGCGTTGGTCTGGAACCCAAAATCGAAAAGGTCCCAGCTCTCGCCCCCCACCACGGCCATGCCGATATTGAGCGTCAGCGTGCCGCCGTAATCCAGGTCCAGAATGCCGACGACCCGGTCAAATTGCCCGGCGTTGGTCCCGTTGATCTCGAACTCGGCGAACGAACCCGCGGCCAGGTCCAGGTCGTTGCTGATCGCCAGTGTGCCGGGGCTGTTGCCGGGGCGCATTGTGCCGCCGGCCAGTACGCTTACGGCGCCGGCGATGGTTCCGGTGCCGCCCAGGGCGCCGCCGCTGTACACATTAACGAAGTTGGTGCCGGTCGCGCTGCCGGTGGCGTTGTTGGCAAGCAGCGTGCCGTTGGAGACGTAGGTGCCGCCGGAGTAGGTGTTGGCGCCGGTGAGATTGGCCACGCCGGACCCGGCCTGGATGACGCGGCCCGTGCCCAGCATCGTGTTGCCGAAGTCGTACGTGTTGCTCCGGTTGAACACCAGCGTGGCGTCGTTATAGACGGTGTTGGTGCCGATGGCTCCTGTGGCGCCGCCTTCGCCAAGTTGGAGCGTGCCCGCCCGGATAAAGGTCCGGCCCGTGAAATCCTGGTTGCCCGCCAGGGTGATCCTGGTCTGGTCCCCCTTGAACAGGCCGGATTCGCCCACGATCACGTCGCAGGCGCCGGTCAGGTAGCCCGCGGGTTCGATGACCAGCTCGTTGCCGCCGCCGCCGAAGCGGTAGGCGTTGTTGGTGCCCGGCGTAATCGTACCGCCCACGATCCGCCCGCCCGTGCCCGAACCCAGCCACATCGCCCTGTTGCCGAGCGTGGCGAAGTCGAGGTTCTGATCGAAGTTCGTGACGCCGATGCCGATGGCGCCGGAGGAGTTGGCGTCCACAACCGACCCGCCGCCGGGGCGTTGGAAGACGCCGTTGACGCCAAGCTCGAGCACGCCCGAGGCGGCGACAAAGGCGGCGTTGGAGCCGACCACGCTGGCGCCGGCGCCCGTGACGGTCGAGGTGGTGTTGGTGCTGACGGCTGCGCGGAGGGTCACGTTGGTGCCGTCAATCGCGGTGATGTACGCGTGGCCTGGGATGCCTGTGCCAACGAGCCGCTGGCCCACGACGAGGCCGGAGGCGTCGCTGACGCCGATGACGGCGCTGTTGCTCGTCAGCACCGCCGTAAAGGTGCTTTGGTTGACGACGCTGGTGGTGCCAAGCACCAGAATGCCTTCCTCAACCCGGACGCTCTGGCTTGAACCGGAGATGTGGTTGATGGCATTGAAGTAGGTGGCGCCCTCGGTCCGGTCGATGACAACTCCCCCGGCGGTTTGCCCGTTGTTGCGGAACGAGTCCGCAAAGACCAAATCCCCGGACCCGTCGCCCTGCAGGATGAGCCGCGCCCCGTTGGCATTGTCGCTGAGATAGACGCGGTTGCTGAACGTGACCGCGGCGTCGGCGTCCATGGTAATGATGTCCGGCCGGGTGTCGGAACCGAAGTTGGCCTCGGCCGTGAACGTCATCGCGTTGGTTCCGGCGAACCGGACGCCGTAATTGATGCTGGAGCCGGTGGTTTGAACTCCGCCCATACCATTCGCGATGGTCCGGGCGCCGTTGATGGCCTCCAAGGTGGCCTTGCCTTCGAAATCGCGGAAATTGAGCTGTCCGGTGCCAAGGGCGTTGTCGTCGCCGATCTGGATGGTGCCCTCGAAAAGCTGGACGCTGCCGGCCATGCTGTTGCTGCGCAGGAGGACCAGCGTGCCCGCGCCGGCCTTGATCAGCGAGGCGCCGCCGCCCACGCGGGTGTCCAAGACCAGCGCGCCGTTGGTGTTGTGCTGCTGGATCACGGTCTCGGCGTTCAAGTTCAATACCCCCACGCCGGTCTGGGTGATGGTGACGTCGTTGGCGCCCACGTTCGAAGTGACCAGGATGCCGCCCACGCCGGTGGCGATGTTGACGTTGCCCGTCCCGAGGTTCAGGTTGGCGGCGCCGGCTTCGGCGAAACGCAGGGTGTGCAGGGAGGTGTTTGCGTTGGGCCCGGCGGTGGCGCCCGCCGCCAGGGTGACGTTGGTGTCGGCGGTGATCGATGTGGCGTAGCCGGTGAAACCGACGATGTTGCTGGTGGTGTTGTCCCGCACCGCCCAGGTGTTGCCGTTGAGCGTCGCCCAGCCGCCCAGGATGCCCCGCGAGTTGTTGGCGTTGGCGACCTTGATCGTGGGCGCGCCCGACACGCCGTTGGTCACCAGATGGAAGTCCAGGGTCGAGCTGCTCCGGGAGATGAGGTTCAGATCCAGCTCCGCCGCCTGGTTGGTGCCGGAGACGACGGTGAACCGGGACGCGCCGCGCCGGTTGGCATTGTCGATGCTGCCATCGGTGATGCCGTTGACCGATTGGGTGATCCCCTGGCTGTTGTTGCCCAGGACCGTGAGTTCGCCGCCGCCGAAGTAAAGCGCGTTGGTGCCGGTGGGCAGCTTGTTGCCCGTGTTGTTCGAGTAATCAAGGATCAGCTCGCCCGAGCCCAGGACGACGTTGTTGATGCCGCTGTTGGTGCCGGCGAACGTGACCGAGGAACCCATCGTCTGGATGAAGACAAGGCGGGTGTTGGTTCCGCCGTTGGTAATGCTGCCGCGGACCAGAAAGTCGCCGGTGCCGAAAAACCGGAGGGAATTTTGTTGGTTTCCGGAGCTGATCCCGATGTCGCCGATGGTCACCAACTCCGAATTCGAGGAGTAAAGGAATCTGCTGGACGCACCGGGGACCAGGTTGCCCATGGTGATCGCCTGGTCGCCGCCAAAATAGACATTTTCGCCGCCCTGGCTGGTGAAGTTCTTGGTTGAAAGATCCAGCGGCGCGTCCATCCCCATGATCACCGCGCCGCCCTGAACGGCGAACTCCCCGGTACCGCCGAGTGCCGTGACGTCGCGAATCTTGTAGCGGCCCGCGCCCAAGGTGACCGCCTGGCTGGCGCTCAGGTTGGTTCCCGCCAGGACAATCGTTCCTTCGCCCGCGCCGCCGCCGGAGAGCGTTCCCGGGAGGGTGTAGTTGTTCTCCAACTGCAGGGTGGAAAAGGAGGACTGGTTCGCGAACGTGACCACGCCGTTGGGCGCGAAATTGGTCATCCCCTTGATGGTGTAGCCGCCGAGGGCGCCCGCGCCGACGCGCAGGGATGTGCCGCCGGAGGGCTGCTGGTTCATGCCGTTCGTGTTGCCGCCGTCGAGGGTGTAACCGCCGCGAAAGTTCTCGAACACGACTGAGCCAAAGGTGATGTTCTGGCCGAGGGTGACCGTGATGTCTTCAGTGACGAGGGTCCCAAACCGCGGCTGGGACCCGTTGCCGTTGGGGAAGTTGGCGGTCCAGTTGGCGTTGTTGTTCCAAAACCCGCTGCTGTTGGTGTTCCAGTTCGTTTGCGCCCATCCCGCTGCGGGCACGAGCGCACACACCACCGCGGCCATAAAATGGTTTCTCATAACTCCGCCAGAACAGGAAACCGGGGCGCAAAGTCAACGGAACTGAGCGCGGATTTCGGCCAAAACCGCGTTGTTACGCGTGTCAACGTCGCCAGGGCAGATGTGCGAAGGTTTCCCTCCGATTCATGCCGGGCCGTTTCTTGTTTGCGGCCAATGGCTTGCGTGAAATGATCCAAAGCGGCGCTTGCGGATCGCCGTCACGGAAAACAGGGCGGCAAGGCAGGCGGCGAGCAGCCAGACCGACGGCTCGGGTGCGTCGCGGTGTTCCAAGCCCGCTTTGCCGCGAAGCTTTCGCTTTTCGCGTTCCTGGAGGATTTTCCATTGCGAGTCGGACTCGACGACGATCATCGCGGTGGCCGGGGTGAGAATCCCGCTTTCCCGGTTGGCGGCGACAACCCCCGGCAGCGTGCGCCATGCCAGCGACGGGTTATGAATGGCCTCCGCCCCGGCCAGCCACGCCCCCCGAACCGCTCTTGAGCGTTGTGGAATCTGGAATCCCGGGGTGCGGTTGCCGGGGAGGCACGCCGATGGGGTCACAGACCGGATTCCCCGCTCCGTGGGAGACTCGTTCCCTTTCCGCGGCCTCCCCGCCCTTTGGGATCAGGGTTTTTCCCGCCGTTCCAAACTCCTCCGCGGCGCCTTGCGGAAGGCCGAGGGGCTCCTCCCAAAGGCGCGGCGGAAGGCTTTGGAGAAGTGGAATTCGTCGCAGAACCCGAGCTGCTCCGCGGCCTCGGCGTTGGTGATGTCCGCGCGGCGCATGAGCGCGGCGGCGCGGTCCATGACCTGTTTGCGGTGATAGGCGGCGGGCGCCAGGCCGGTGGCGCGGCGGAATTTTTTGCGGAAGCTTTCGTAGGACAAGCCGCATTCGCGGGCGATATCCTGGAGTCCGGCCGCGGCGTCGGGTTGGACCGTTTCGAGACGGCGCCGGGCCAGGCCGAGCCAGGCGAGGTCCGAGGGCGCGGGTTCGCCGGCGAGGGCCTGGGCGATGAAAAGATGGAGCCGGGCCAGGGTTTCGGGCGCGGGGACGCGTGGGTCGCAGATTTCGGAGAGGCGCTGGAACCAGAATTCGACGGGGCCGGCCTTGCGGACGGGGCGGGCCGGGTCGAGGACGCCGGCCTTGCGCCAGGCGTCGAACGGGCCGCCCTCGAACGCCACGTAGATTTCGCGCCAGCGGCGGCCGGGATCGGGGCCGTATTGGTGGCCGATTTCCGGGAAGACACAGATGAGGCTGCCGGGTTCGAGGGCGGCGCGGCGTCCGGCGGCGTCGCGGTAGTGTCCGTTGCCTTCCAGGAGCAGCACCAGGGCATACAAACCGAACTCGCGGAAGGCGCGGAACCCCGTGCCCGCGGTGTCGCGGCAGGCGCCGCCTAAGGCGAGCCTGCCGAGGGGAGTTGGGGCGGCGGGGAGCGGCACGACGCGGGTGCGGAACGAATCGGGGAGAACCATGCTTCCCAAAACATACATGCTAAGGCCAAACCCTCCATTCTTTTATTAGCTGGAGCGTTCATGCTATTAGCCGCCATGAAAACTTCCGAATTGTCCGCCCTCAGCTCGCTCAACTGTCCGTTGTCCGCGGAACCCGCCGCGTTCGGGTTTCTGGAGCCCGCCAACGACGCGCTGGACGACCCCGCCGAGCTGCGGCGCAGGGTCGAGGAGGACGGCTACCTTTACGTGAAGGAGTTCTTCGATCCGGAGCTGATTCTGGCGGGGCGGCGTTCGATCATGGAGCGGCTGGCGGAGGCCGGCGAGCTGGACCCGGACCGGGATTTGATGGACGGGATTGTGCATCCGGACCGGATGGAAGCGTTCAAGCTGGATGCGGCGCCGGTGTTCAAAGAGGCGGGCGCGGGGAAACGGAATCCGGAGGGGAAGGCCGGGGCGTTCCGCCCGGACCTGGCGCTGGCCAACGCGGAAATCGCGCGGGTGGTGTTTGGGCCGGAGATTTGCGGGTTTTACGAGACCTTCTTTGGCGGGCCGATCCGCCATTTTGATTTCATCTGGCTGCGGCTGATGGGACCGGGGATGGGGACGCCGTCGCATTGCGACTGGGTGTACATGGGCCGTGGGTCGCGGCGGCTGATGACCTGCTGGATTCCGTATGGCGACATCCCGCTGGAGGTGGGGGGATTGATCCTGCTGGAACAAAGCCACAAGCAGGCGCACCGGATTCGGGAGTACCTGGGCAAGGACGTGGACGGATACTGCGAGAACCGTCCCGAGGAAGTGGAAAAGGTGGCGAGGGATGGGAAATGGTCGTTCCCCGGCTGGCTGTCGCGGCGGCCGGATTCGTTGCCGTCGAAGTTTGGCGCGCGTTGGCTGACGGCGGAAGAGTGGCATGTGGGGGATTTCATCACGTTCCGGATGGACCTGATCCACGCGAGTTTGGACAATCATTCCGACCGGGTCCGGCTTTCGACCGACACCCGGTACCAGCCCGCGGATGAGCCCGCGGACGAGCGCTGGATCGGGCCGAATCCGCCGGGGCACGGGCTCGCGGGGAAGCGGGGCCGGATTTGTTGATGCCCGCGGCGACGGCGGTTCCCAGGCCGGACCGCTGGACCGCGGGAATGCTGGTCCAGAAAAAGGTCTTGCGTCGGAGAGAGATCGGGCCTACACGGAAAGCGTCATGAAAGCTTGGCCGGTAGTTGTTCTCCTGTCTGTAATCGCTTTTATCCCGGCGGCCCACGGCGTGGAATTGAAGCTCCCGTCTTGCGCCGAGTGCGTCGTTTCCTCCGACGCCGGCCAGGAAGTGCTGCGGGTGCCGGTGGGCAGCGTGGGCGTGCAAGTGTCGGCCGACGGCCAGGAATTTCTGTTGAGCTTCGGCGAGGACGCCAACGGGCTGCTGGTCGCCGTTCTTTCGCCGGCGCCGTCCAACCCCAAGAGCATCTCGGTGAAAATTGGCGCCGGCATTCCGGACTTGGTGGCGGTGGAGTCCGGGTTGATCGGCAACCTCAAGGTCAACAAGCGCACAATTCCGCCTGGAATGAGGTGGGCGCCGGGAACCCAGGCCGATGCCTACTACTTGGACGCAACCGATGAATCGACGGCGACGGTGTATTGGCGCTGCCTGGATTCACCGACGCAGCGGCCAATTCCCCCCAGCCCCGACACCGACCCCACCAACCTGACGGGGCTCGGCTCCGGCTTGGCGCCTGGCGAAGCGCCGATGTCGGGTCCGGACGGTTCGCCGTTTGAGGGCGGCGGCGGAATGGAGGGCGCGGCGGGCGAAGCGCCCTTCCCCAACGGCGGCATAAGCGCCATACCGATCCCCAGCCGCGTCATTTACCATCCCGACGACGTGATCAATCCGGTCTTGCTCAACACCGACGAACCCCGCCTGGGTGACGAGGACGAAGGGGACGACGACAAGGAAGAAACGACCAAGGTCTGAACCAGTCCCACAAAATAGGCGAATCCATGGCGGAGCCAACCATAGCCAAGCGGGGGCCGTATGTGCAGGCGGAAGAGCCGGGCGCAAAGTGGTGGTGCGCTTGCGGGCTTTCCAAGGCCCAGCCGTTCTGTGACGGGTCGCACAAGGGCACGGGCATGGCCCCCATGAAGGTTGAAATCCCCGAAGCGCGAACGGTCGCCTGGTGCGGCTGCAAACATTCCGGCGCCAAACCGTTCTGCGACGGGGCTCACGCCCGGCTGGCCTGACCCGCGCGCGAGCGCGAAGCGCGGCGCTCCCGCGGAGGACCGGGCATCCACCACGAGGCGCACGAAGATTACAAAGGGGGCGGTTTAACCACGGAGGACGCGGAGTACACGGAGGGGGAGGGGGGACGGGGGTTTTTCACCACGAAGCGCACGAAGTCCACGAAGGGGGCGGTTTAACCACGGAGGACGCGGAGCGCACGGAGGGGGAGGCGGTTGTTTCACCGCGAAGAACATGAGGGGCCGCAAAAGGGGGAGCCTTACAATCGCGAAGGAAAGCGGGTAAGGAGGCGTCGCGTCCGACGCTCCGGCGGTTTTCGCGGGCATTGTGGCGTCGGACCGGACCCACGCGGGGCATCGGGATCGGGGAAAAGCTGCCCGGGGCGGGACTCGAACCCGCACGGCCCTTCCGGGCCAAGGGATTTTAAGTCCCTTGCGTCTGCCATTTCGCCACCCGGGCTGTGACCGACTATAGTCCACGACGGCCAGTCCGTCGATACGCGGGAATCCGGCTTGCGAACCGCGGCTCCGGCGCCCAGAAGAAAGAGATGGCGGCGCGGACGACCTTGCTGGCCGCTGCGCTTCTTGTGGCCGGCGCGGTTGTGATGGCGCCTTGGGGTGACTTCACGGTTCCGAACGCCGTGCCCCCGTTCCTTCTGGGCGCGGGGCTGATGGCGGCGGGATTCGGCGCCGGGTTGTGGGCGCCGCCGCCGTCGTGGACGTGGCTGTTTGCCGTGGCCGTGGCGGCGCGTGCGCCGCTGTTCTGGATGCATCCGGGGGACGATGTGTGGCGCTACCTGTGGGAGGGCATGCTGCAATGGCGGGGCGTCAATCCGTATGCCCACCCGCCAGGCGCCGAAGCGCTCGCCGCGTTCCGCACGCCGTGGTGGGCCTGGATCAACAACCAAGACGCCAGCTCCCTTTATCCGCCCCTGGCGCAGATCGGCTTCCGGCTGCTCGCGTTTCCCGCGCCCTCGGTCGCGGCCATCAGGATTTCCGTGTTCGCGTCGGACCTCCTGGTGCTGGCGATGCTCGCGCGGGCGTTTGGACCCGCGCGCGCCGCGGTGTACGGCTGGAATCCGCTGGTGATCTACTGTTTCACGGGCGGCGCCCATTACGACGCGTGGTTTGTGTGCGCGATGACCGCCTCCTGGCTGGCGTGGGACCGTCCGGACGGGCGGGGCCGTCCCGCGGCGCTGCTGTTGGGCGGCGCGGCGTTTGCGCTCAAGTTCCTTACGGCGCCGCTGCTGGGCTTCATGTTGTGGCGGACATGGCGCGAGCGCGGCGGGAAGGCGGCGCTGGCCGGGGCGGCCCTCGCGGCGCTGCCGTTTCTGGCGGGCCTGGCCCTGCTTCCCGCGCCTTGGGAATGGCGCTTCCCGAGCGAGTTTGCCCTCCACGCGCGCAGCGCCGATCTTGCGCCGCGCGTTCTCGAGGAAATCTGGGCGCCCACCCAGCGGATGAACTGGCTTTTCCTAATTCCGCTTGCCGCCGGGCATCTTTGGCTCTTGTGGCGCGAGCGCCGGGTCGCGCGCTACGCGGAGGCGTCGCTGATGGTGGTCTATCTTTTTTCGCCGATGGTGCACGCGTGGTACTTCACGTGGGCGATGCCGTTGGCGGTGGCGACGGGCAACTGGGCGTGGCGGTTCGGCGCGGCCAGTGTGTTCGCCTATTTCCTGCTCCAGCACCGCGTCCACACAGAAGGCGGCCCATGGCGTTTGCATGGCTGGGAGCTGGCCCTGCTCTGGGGGCCGATGCTCGCCGGCTGGTTCCTGAGCCGGGGGCGGGACCGGGGCCCGGCATAAAAATGGGCGGTCCGTGAAGCCTCCGCTTTCCTTGTGGCGGAGTCCCGCTAGGCTGGATTCATGGCGGAACGACAGGCGGATGTTTGCATCGTGGGCGGCGGACCGGCGGGCTACGTGGCGGCCCTTCGCGCGGCGCAGTTGGGAATGAAAGCCACCGTGGTCGAGCAGCGGGCGGCGATGGGCGGCACCTGCCTCCACGTGGGATGCATCCCCAGCAAGGCGCTGCTTGCCTCCAGCGAGCATTTCGCGTTCGCGGCCAAACACTTCGCCACCCACGGCATCCTCGCCGACGAGGTGCGCCTGGACCTTGGCGCCATGATGCGGCGCAAGGAAAAGGTCGTCGCCGGCCTGGCCCGGGGCATCGACTTCCTTTTCAAGAAAAACGGCGTGGACCGTGTGGAGGGCCTCGGGCGGCTTGTGGCCCCCGGGGTGGTGGAGGCCACGCCGGCGCACGGCGAACCCGTCATGGTTCGCGCGGCGCATGTGGTCATCGCGACCGGTTCGGCGCCGGCGAGCCTGCCGTTCCTTGCGTTTGACGGGGCGCGTGTGGTGAACAGCAACCACGCCATCGCCCTCCGCGCCGTGCCGCGTTCGTTGCTGGTCATCGGCGCCGGCGCCATCGGCTTGGAGCTGGGCTCGGTCTGGAACCGGCTCGGGGCCGAAGTCACCGTGCTCGAATTCCTGCCCCGCGTCGCCGCCGGATTCGACGCCGACGTTTCCAGCCATCTCCAGCGCGCCTTCGAAAAGCAGGGCATGCGGTTCTTCCTCGGCGCGCGTGTCGAAGCGGCGACGGTCACCGAAGCGGGGGTCACCGTGACCGCGGAGGTCGGGGGTTCGGCGCGGGCGTTCGAGGCCGAAGTCCTGCTCGTCGCGGTCGGGCGGCGGCCCGCGACCCAGAATCTCGGCCTGGAGGAGGCTGGCGTGGAATTGACCGAGAAAGGGTTCATCAAGATTGACGAACATTTCCGGACCAGCGTGGCCGGCGTGTACGCGATTGGGGACGTCGTGGGCGGGGCGATGCTGGCGCACAAGGCGGAGGAGGAAGGCGTGGCGCTGGCCGAGCAGCTCGCCGGGAAACCGGGCCACGTCAACTATGATCTCGTGCCGAACGTCGTCTATACCATGCCGGAGGCCGCCGGCGTCGGGTTGACCGAGGAACAGGCACGCGAGCGCGGCTTCGAGGTGCGCGCCGGAAAGTTCAGTTTCATGGCCAACGGGCGTGCGCTGGCCAACGACATGGCCGACGGTTTTGTCAAGATTGTCACCGACGCCGCCACCGACCGCGTCCTCGGCGTGTCCATTGTCGCCGCGAACGCGTCCGAGCTGATCGCCCAATCGGTGACGCTCATGGAATTTGGCGGCAGCGCCGAGGACCTGGCGCGGACCATGCACGCCCATCCGACGATGGCGGAGGCCGTCAAGGAGGCGGCCTGGGCGGCGTTCAACGGGTCGCCGTTGCACGGGTGAAAGCCCGTGGCGCGCCCGGTCCGGGGCGCGCCATTTTCTATTGAACGCGAAACCCAATGCGCGCTTGCGTTCGGGTTGGCGCGTGATAGCGTCCTCGCATCCGGTTCATCGCCGGACCATGCGCGCCTGTAGCTCAATTGGATAGAGCGTTGGCCTCCGGAGCCAAAGGTTGTGAGTTCGACCCTCGCCAGGCGCAGCCCTTCGCCTCCCGCTGCAACCCGCCAACAGCAACCGCCTTTCCCGGCCCAAGAGGCCGAGTGCCACGTTCCCGGCGCAACCGCGCCCGCCTTTGCCCGCGTTGGCGTTGCCGTCCCGTGAGGGAACGCAACCCCGCCCCAGGGCATCCCCCGGGGCGGCGCCGTTTTCCCCACTTCCGGCTTGCACGCGGCGCGGCGCGCGGCAATTTGCCGTTCATGCCGCGATTGACCGCACAAGAACAAGGCGTCATCCTGTTGGTGGTGACGGTGTTCGTGACCGGCGCGCTGGTTCGCGCGTGGCGCGAGAGCCGGCGCCCGGCGGTTCCGGCAACCATCGTTTCCCAAGACAGCCATGCCCAAAATCGCTTTTGACGCCGCGCTCGACGACATCGTCGGCGCCGACCCCCGGTATCCACGCGACGCGTACCTGTTTGTGCGCGACGCGCTGGATGTGACCATCAAGACCTTCCGCAAGCACGCCCCGAAGCATCCCGAGGCGCAGCACGTGAACGGCCAGGAACTCCTGGAAGGCATCCGCCGCCATGCCCTCCACGAGTTCGGCCCCATGGCCCACACCGTCTTCGAGCATTGGCGCATCAGCCGCTGCGAGGATTTCGGCGAGATCGTCTTCAACCTCGTCAACGCCGGCGTCCTGGGCAAGACCGACCACGATTCCCGCGAGGATTTCAAGAACGGCTACGATTTCGACGACGCTTTCCTCAAACCGTTCCGGCCCGCGCGCGCGGTTTCCCCCGCCCCCCCCGCCAAGAAGCGCCGCGGCGCCAAGGCCGCCGGACCCCGCAAAACAAAGAAGCCCTCGACCAAACCCCATGACGCATGAACCGGCTCTGGCTTGTTTTCCCCGCCGCATTCACGATCCTTCTCGCCTGGGCAGCCATGCGCCCCGTTAATTCCCGTCCCGCCGCGGCGGCGCCGCCCGCCGCGCCCTCCCCGGCGGCCGCGCCGGGCGCGCGCCTGACCGAGTTTCCCAACGGCGCCACCTTGATCGTCCGCGAGGACCGGTCCGCGCCCGTTGTTTCCGTCCAGGCCTGGTGCCGGACCGGCTCGATCCACGAGGGCAAATGGCTCGGCTCCGGCATTTCCCACATTCTGGAGCACATGCTTTTCAAGGGCACCACGACCCGCGGCGTCGCCGACATCGCGCGCACGGTCCAGGCGGCGGGCGGCTACATGAACGCCTACACGTCGTTTGACCGCACGGTGTACTATATAGACGCGCCCTCGACCGGCTGGGGGGCCTGTTTGGATGTTGTCGCCGACGTCGTCCTCAACGCCACGCTGCCCGAGGCGGAGTACGACCGCGAACAGGAGGTCATCCGCCGCGAATTCGCCATGGGCCTGGACGATCCGGACCGCCAGAGCCATTACCTCCACTTTGACACCGCCTACACGGCGCATCCCTACCGTTACCCCGTGATCGGCCACCTGGACGTCTATAACCGGCTGGCCCGCCAGGACGTGTTCGAATACTACCAGCAGCGGTACGCGCCCAACAATCTCACGTTCCTTGTCGTTGGCGACGTCGCCTTCGAAGACGTCCGCGCCCGCATCGCGCCCTTGCTCGAAAAGCACCCGCGCCGACCGCTGCCCGACGTCTTCGTTCCGCGGGAACCCGCCCAACTCGCGCGCCGCGACGCCCACCGCGAATTCGCCACCGCCCTGACGCGGCTTTCCGTTTCCTGGCACATCCCCGACATCACCCATCCCGATGTCTATCCCCTCGACGTCCTCGCCGTCGTCCTCGGCAACGGACGCAGCTCCCGCCTGCACCAGGAGCTCGTCGAGAAACGCAAGCTCGTCCATGCCGTCGATGCGTGGTGTTACACGCCCGGCGAGGCCGGCCTCTTCGGGGTGGACGCCGTCTGCGACCCGGACAAGCGCGAAGCCGCCGCCGCCGCCATCCTCGATATCGCCGGCCGGGTCCGCCGCGAACCCGTGGCGCCCGCGGAACTGGAAAAGGCGCGCAACCAGCTTCTCGCGTCCCATTACCGGCAAAGCCAGACGATGTCCGGCCAGGCCGCCGATCTCGGCACCAGTTGGTTCCTCACCCGCACCCTGGACTTCTCCGAGCGCTACCTGGAGCGCGTCCGCACGGTCACCGCGGACGCCGTGCTCCGGGCCGCCGGCAATTATCTCGACCCCGCCAATCTCACCGTCACTTCCCTCAACCCCAAGGGCTCCCTGAAAACCGCCGCGGCCGCGCCCGCCGCGGCCGTTCAGGCCGCGCCCGTGGAGGCGGTGGCCCTTTCCAACGGCGTGCGCGTGTTGCTCCACCGCAATCCCAAGGTGCCGATGATCGCCCTGCGCGCCGCGTTCCGGTCCGGCGTGGTCCACGAAACCGCCGCCAACAACGGGATCAGCCGCCTCGCCGCCCAGTGCCTGGTCAAGGGCACGAAAAGCCGGTCCGCCGCGGAAATCGCGGCCGAGATCGAGAATCTCGGCGGCGCCATCGGCACGGATTCCGGCCTCAACTCGACCGTGGCCGCCGTGGACGTCCTTTCCAAGGACCTCGACCGCGGCCTCAGCCTGCTCGCCGACGTGCTGCTGCATCCCACCTATCCCGCGGACGAAGTGGACAAGGAACGCGCGCTCCAGCTCGCCGCCATCCAGCAGGAGCAGGACCAGATCATGGCGCTCTGCCGCAATCTGCTTCGGGAGAATCTCTTCGGTCCCGGCCATCCCTACGCGCTCAATCCGCTGGGCACGCGCGAAACTCTCGCCGCCCTCACGCCCGCCGCCCTGGCCGCCCACCACCGGGTTTTGTGCACGGGCCGGAATCTTGTGGTTGCCCTCTTTGGCGACCTTCCCGAACGTGACCTGAAACCCGCGCTCGAAAAAGCGTTCGGCGCGTTCGCCGCGGCGGACCCGCCCGCGCTGCCGCCGTTCGCCGCGCCCAATCCCGCCGAACCCGTCCGCGTGGTTCAAAATGCGGACAAGGCCCAGGCGGTGGTCCAGATCGGGTTTCCCGGCGCCGCGGTGGACAGTCCCGACCGGTTCGCGCTGGAGCTGATCGAGGACGCCCTGTCCGACATGGCGTCGCGCCTGTTTCTCCGCATCCGCGAGCAGCAGGGCCTGGCCTATTTCGTCGGGTCCGCGCAGCGCCAGGGACTGCGCACGGGCCATTTCGTGTTTTACGCCGGCTGCGACCCGGCCAAGGCCGATCATGTCGTCACGGAACTGCTCGACGAGGTGGCAAAGCTCGCGGCAAGCGGCCTCGAACCGGATGAATTCGAACGCGCCAAAGCCAAGCTCCTCGGCGCACTCAAGATGGAGCGGCAGAACCTGGGCGGTTTCGCCCAGCGCGTAGCGCTGGATGAGTTGATGGGCCTGGGACCCCGGTTCTACCAGGAGCAGGAGGCCAAAGTCGCGGCCCTGACCCTTTCGGACGCCTCCGCCGCCGCGGCGAAATACTTCGCCCGCCCCGGCCACGTGACCGCCGTGGTGCGGCCCAAAGAGCCCGAAGCCCCCTGAGCGGGGGAGACCGCGCGAAACGCCTAGAACTGCGCCGCCATGGCGGAGCTTTGAACCCGCCAAGAGAAGCGACAACCAAACCCAATCCCCGCCCTCGCGCGCGGGATCCTGGGGGTTGGGCGGCCTATTGCGCCGTGCGCCGGCGCCGGAGGAGCGTGGCACCGGCGGCGAGAGCGAGGGCAACGGCGGCGGCGGGCTCAGGAATCCTGAAGGCAAAGAGGGTGCCATCGTCGGCGGAACCGCCATTGGCGGTCATTCCGTAGAGGATGTTGTTGTCGAGTGCCAGGCCGCCGTAGGGGTAGCGGCCCTGGCTGGCGGTGAAGGAGTGCAGAACCGCGTATCCGCCATCGGGATCGAGCTGGAAGATGGCGCCGCGGTTGTTCGTGCCGCCATCAAAGGTCATGCCGTAGAGATACTGGCCGCCATCCAGCAACCCGCCGTACTTGGGCGAACTGCCGTCGGAAGGATTCCCCGTGAACGGGTGGAGAATCTCGAAGTTGGCGCCGTTGGTGTCGAGGCGATAGAGGATACCGTCGCTGCTGGCGCCACCGCCTTCGGTGGTGCCGTAGAGTTTGCCGTTCTTGAATGCCAGCGAACCGCGCGGCAACGAGCCATTGGTGCCGCCGCGAAAGTGATGGATGACGGTGAAACCGGAGCCGTCAGCGGCCATGCTGAACACCGTTCCCGCGCTATTGGAACCGCCGGAGGTTGTGGTGCCATAGAGCCTGCCGCCAACGAGAACAACCTCGTTTTCCGGCGATTGCCCGCCTGCGGCACCCGTGAAACTGTGAAGCAACGTAAAACCGGCGCCGTTGGTGCCGATCCGGAAGACGGCGCCGTTGTTGCTGGCCCCTCCCCCAGTCGTGGTGCCGTACAGGTATCCCGCGTCAAACGCCAGGCTGCCATAGCCGGGCAACTGGCCGTTGCCCGGCTGGTTGGTGAAAACGTGCAGGAGGGAATAGTTCGAGCCGTTGAGGTCCATCTTGAAAAGGGTGCCGAACCCCGTCGAGGGCGAGTTGGCGCCGCCGTAATAGGTCGAGCCGTACAGCGTGCCGCCGACACGCAACAGATCGCCGCGGGGCTGCGCGCCGTCCGCGGCGGTGTAGCTGCTCGGGAAGGAATGGAGGATGGTGTTGTTGGAACCGGACAGGTCCATCCGGAAAATAGTCCCCATTCCAAGCGTCGCGCGGCCGCTGGTGGTTCCGTAGAGGTAGCCGTCCGCGATCAATGGCGCGCCGTAGGGATTCTCCCCGTTGCTTCCGGTGAACGTGAACAAGTTGGTGAACTGGGCGCGGGCGCCCTGCGCGAGCAGGAGCACAAGGGCGGCCAGAGGGAGCGCGGGCCGGATGCCGAAGGCTTTCATAGCGCCGAGGGTGACGCAATCCGGCGCCCTGTCAACGCGGGGATGGCGCGCGGATCATGGTATTAGAAAGATGTCCATAATTGATCCGCCATCTAATGGAACCAGCGCTTTCGGGGGCGGAATTTCCGCGTCCGGGCAGGGTGGCGCCAAGGGTGGAACGCCCCGGCTTTTGGGATTGCTTTCCGCGCGAAGGCGGGGAATGTCGCGGTTCACTATGGCACGACGCAAAATCATCGCGGGCAACTGGAAAATGAACAAGACCGGCGCGGAAGCGGCGGTTCTGGCTTCGGACTTTCTCAAGCAAATCGGGTCCTTCAACGGGTGCGACATGGTGCTCTGCCCGCCCTTCACCGCGCTGGCGGCGGTGAAAGGCGCGCTGGGCGGCATGGCCCATGTGGCGCTCGGCGCGCAAAACCTGCACCAGGAAAAGAGCGGGGCGTTCACGGGCGAGATTTCCGCGGCGATGCTGGTCGATGCCGGGTGCCGGTTCGTGATCGTGGGGCACTCGGAGCGGCGCCAGTATTTTGGCGAAACCGACGCGCTGGTGAACCAGAAGGTGAAGGCGGCCCAGGCGGCGAACTTGATTCCCATCCTGTGCGTGGGCGAGACCCTTGACGTGCGGGACGCGGGCGGTACGGAGAAACTCGTGCGCACGCAGGTTGCTGGCGGTCTGGCGGGTTTGTCGGCGGGCGACACGGCGCGGCTGGTGCTGGCCTACGAGCCGGTATGGGCGATTGGCACGGGCCGGGTGGCGACGCCGGCGCAGGCGCAGGAGGTGCACGCGTGGATTCGGTCGGAACTTTCCAATCTGTTCGGAGGCGGCGCGGCATCGTGCATCCGCATCCAGTATGGCGGCTCCGTGAAGGCGGACAACGCGAAGGAACTTCTTTCGCAGCCGGACGTGGATGGCGCGCTGGTGGGCGGGGCCAGCCTGGAAGCCGCCGGATTCGCGGCGATCTGCAAAGCGGCGGTGTGAGCGCCAAGTCCGCCAAATAGGCGGTCCTTGCCTTTTGCCATCGGAAGAACCGGCCGGCCTGTCTGGCGGAAGAATGCGTTGACAGGGGCGGCAGTGATCCCCAGTGGAGCCGGAAGGTTATGACCCCAACCCATTTTCATCTGGCCGAAGGCGCCCTGGTATTCCGATGCGGGGACAGGCAACTGGAGATTCTGCCCGAGGTGCGTTGGACGAAGGACGGCGGGGCCGCTTCATGGAATCCGCTGGAGGGCAGGGTCGAGGAGACGCGTGGGGCGGGGTTGCGGCTCGAGTGCCGCGGCGAGGCTTTTGACGCGGTGATCGAGATCGCCGGCGAGGGCGCGTTCGCGGTGGTGCGGGCGCGGTTGATTCCGAGGGAGCGCCGGACTGTGCGGCTCGGGGAATGGGTCTGGCGCAGCCGGCGGACGGCGGGCTGGCTTGGTGGGGAACCGGTGGTGCGACGGAGCCTGCCGTATGATGTGTGGGGGGCGTGTACGATTCTGCCGTTTGATGCCCCGACGCCGGAGGACACGGCGGAGTATTGGCGGACGGCGGTTCATCCGGTGGGTGGGGAACGGGAGGCGATGGCGTGGGGCGTGAAACTGCCGGCGGCGTGGCTCCAGCGGTTTACGTTCGACGGGGAGGCGGCCCTGACGAGCCGCGCGAACGTGGAGATTGGGCCTGGGGAGGTTTGGGAGAACGATCCGTTCGCCCTGCACTTGAAGTGCGATGCCGAGGCCGGGCTGGCGGGGCCGGACAGTTTCCGGACGACCCGGCGGGACGCGCGGGAGACGCCCTGCCATGTGGCATGGAACTCGTGGGATTACTACCATCTGGAGGTGGACCAGGAGGCGGTCCTCGAAAACATCGAAGAACTGCGGAAGCACGACTGGCTGCGCGGCTGGGTCCGGTACGTGGTGATCGACGACGGATGGGAGGATTTCGTTGGCAAATGGGACGCGAACCCACGGTTTGGGAAGGGAATGGAATGGCTGGCGGGGGAAATCCGCAAAGCGGGGTTCATCCCGGGGCTGTGGGCGGCGCCGTTCTTTACCGAAAAGGGGGCGCCGATCATGGACGCGCACCCGGAGTACTGCGTGCGGCACGAAGGGGCGCCGTATTCGCCGTTTGCCCTGACCGGTTGCGGACCGCCGTGGGGCAATCGCTGTTATCTCGACCCGACGCGGGACGAGGTCGTGGACCATGTCTATCGGATGTGGCGGAAGTTCCGAGGCTGGGGCTACCGGTACTTCAAGACGGATTTTCTGGTGAACCCGCTGAAGCTGCCGCGCGGCGTGGAACCGGATTTTTTCGGGAAACTGTCGTGGCACCGGCCGGAGATGGGGCTGCAGCGGGCGCACCGCCGGTGCATGACGGCGATCCGGGCGGCGATTGGGGAGGAGAGTTTCTGGCTGGGCTGCGGGTCGATCTGGGCGACGGGCGCCGGGTTGATGGACGCTTCGCGGGTGAGCGCCGACATCGCGGTGAGGTGGAGCTCGCTGGTCAAGTGCGCGCGCAACGCGTTTCTGAACCAGTTCACCCACGGGCGGCTCTGGCTCAACGACCCGGACTTTCTGGTCGTGCGCGGGCCGGAGACGGCGCACCGGGACCGCCTGGACCCGCCGCACGACGATGACGCGAACAACTCGCGCCGGAAGGCGGAGCCGGTGTTCACCCTGGACGAGGTGCGGGTGTGGGCGGCGGTGGTGGTGTTGAGCGGCGGGGCGGTGGTGTTGTCCGACCGGATCGCCTGCCTCAACGGCGCGGGCCTGGAGATTCTCAAGAGCATCGCACCTCTCGTGGACGGCGTGCCGGGACGGGTCGAAAGCTGGGAGGGCGACCTGCCGCGGGTGGTGCTGCGGAGATCGGACGAAGGCCTGTTGCTTGGGCTCTTTAACTGGACCGGGGAGGAGCGCGCGCCGGCGGCGGACGCCAAGTTGCTGCAACTGCCCGTGGCGTCGTGGCGGGACGTGTGGTCGGGGCGGACGTATTCCACGAGCGAGGCGCTCAAGGAACTGGCGCTTCCGCGGCACGCGTGCGCGCTGCTGGTGGGCGCGGGAATGTGAGGTGTTCCGGCTAACGCGACGCGGCCGGGAAGTCCTGGGTGATTCCGGTCATCGTGAGCAGGGGCAGGACGTGAAAGCGGTCGTCGGCGGTCGAGACAATCACGGATGTTCCCCTTTGTGAGAAAGAGATGAAATCCCGGTGCGGCACGGTGTACTCCTTGCCATCCGCCATGTGGATCGTGAAAGGCGTGCCCCGCTCAAGTGCCGCGTCCAGATTTTCCTTGGTCATGGCAACAGCGTAAAAGCGCCGCGCCGGGCGGTCAAGTGCCGGGGGAACGGCGCGGCCTTGCGGGCGGCGCGTCTTGCCGCTAACCATGGAGGAGGAGCCATAGGAGCCAGCCATGAAACTGCACCGCGTCACCCAGCATCTTGTGTTGCATCCGATCCCTGACCTTGAGGCGGAGGTCCATCGGCAACTCGACGCGCCGGGGATGGACCCGCCGAAGGGGGACGTGGCGATCACGGGCGGGAGCCGGGGAATCTCAAACATTGCGTTGATTACCAAGGCGGCCGGGGACTGGCTGCGCAAGCGCGGGGCGCGCCCGTTTCTGGCGCCGTGCATGGGATCGCACAACGGCGGGACCGCGGAGGGCCAGCGGGCCATGGTCGAGTCGCTGGGCATGACCGAAGCGTTCCTGGGCATGGAAATCCGCTCGAGCATGGATGTGGTGAAAGTCGGAACCGTCTCCACGGGCGACGTCTGGATGGACCGGAACTGTTTTGAGGCCGCGGGCGTGCTGGTGCTGAACCGGGTGAAGCTGCACACCTGCTTTTCCGGGCCGTTGCAGAGCGGGTTGGTGAAGATGATGGTGATCGGGATGGGCAAAATCCCATCGGCGACCACGTTTCACACGGCCAAGCCGGAAGCGCGCAAGGACATGCTGGTCGAAATGGGGCGGTGCATGCTCGCGTCGGGCCGGATTTTCGCCGGGCTCGCGATCCTCGAGGACGGCAACGACCAGACGGCGGAATTGCACGCGCTGCGCCCCGCGGAAATCATCGAGAAGGAACGGGCGCTGCTGGAGCGGCACCGGCATTATTTCCCCCAGCTCCCGGTGGACGAACTGAAGGTGCTGGTGGTGGACGAGATCGGCAAGACCTACAGCGGGACCGGCATGGACACCAACGTGATCGGGTTCCGCGGGGTGCGGGGCGGGGAGGACCTCACCCGCCCCTTCATCCAGGTGATCGCGGCCTTGAACCTGGCCGCGGCCTCGCAGGGCAACGCCATCGGAGTCGGGCTCGCCGATTTCATCACCCAACGGCTGCGGGACGCGATCAACGAGCAAAAGACCTTCCTCAACGTGTTCACGACCGGGGATATGCGGCGGATGGCCATTCCGTGCACCCTGCGCGATGACGAGGAGCTTGTGGCGCGGTTGCGGGAGCGGTATGGGGACACGCGCTGGATGTTCATCCCCAACACCCTGCACCTGGAGACCCTCTATGTGACGCCGGATTTGGGGGAAGAATTACGCGCGCATCCCCGTTGCGAAGTCGCTCCGGAACCGGTGGACTTGGCGTTTTCCGGCGGCAGGATCGCGCTCCCGGCGCCGTTCTCCGGCGGGCGGTAGCGCGGCCGGGCGCCGTGGCCGCGGTGGATGGGCTTGCGGTTTTGGGACCAATTGGCCCCCGCTTCGCCGGCCTTTTCCGCGGCCTTTCTGTCGCCCTTATCCCCCGCGCCACGCGGCGCGTTCGCGTCCGGTTTCGAGGGCAGCTTTGCGCCCACGGCGCCGGACCATTCCCGAAGGGCGCCAAGAAGTTCGTCCCGCTTGTCCGGAATGCTTTGGGCAAGGCCGTGATGGGAGACCACCGCGAAGAACGGCGTGCCGGCGGCCGCGTTGGTTTCCATGAACGCCGCCGCGGCGGCCGTGAGGCTGAAGATGCCCTTGGGGTCCGCCTGCACGGGCCCGTCGCGGCGGAGGGATTCGATTCGTGGGAATCGAAGTACACGTCGAAGCCCTGATCGCGCGGCGGACCGCGTTCGGGCGGCCCGAGGTGCCACTTGCCAAAGAGGCCGGTTGCGTACCCGGCGGCTTGCAGCCGCGGGCCGGAGCGGGTATCCTCTGGGCGTGGTCGAACTCGAGGAACGCGTATCCAAAGTCGAGGATGCACTGGCGCACTTCATGCGCGAGTCCGCCCGTGTTTTTGAGGCTATCCGCCAGGAGAGCAGCGAGATGCACGCGTGGAATGCGCGGATGGACCGGCAAATCCTCGAGCTGCAGATTCAGGCCAATCAGGATCGGCAGCAAGCCGAGAAGGACAGGCAGCAGGCTGAGAAAGAACGCGAACGGGACCGGCTGGAGGCTGAGAACAAGCGCGAACGGGACCGGCTGGAGGCTGAGAAGGAACGCAGGGCTTTCAACAAGCGCATTGCGGAGATGACGGATGCACAAGGGTTGATGATCGAGAACATGGTCTGGCCCAATCTGAAGCGGATTGCCGGGGAGGTCTTTCAGGGCGGGCCCGTGCTGTTTGAGGGCATCCGGTTGAAACGGCGCTCACCGGTTTCTCCTGGGGAAATGATGGAATTGGACCTCATGGCGGTTGGCGAGTCCTCCGTCTTGATTTGCGAGGCGAAAAGCAAGGCCGATGTGGAGAAGGTCCGGGCGTTTTTGGAGTCTCTGCGGCGGTTTGCCGAGTTTTACCCGGAGCATCGGGCGTTGCGGCTGCGCCCCATGGTGGCGAGCATCGCTTTTGGCCCGTCCGTGCTGGCGTTCATGACGTCCCAAGGGGTGCTCGCTCTTGGATTTGGCGCCGAGACCATGGAATTGCTGAACCCGGAAGTTGCCGGGGGCTGATCAGCGCTTGGCCGCCGGGGCGGGCGGGGGCGGCTCGCCCACGTTGGGGTGGCCGCGGACCGTGCCGTCGTCGGCGTCGTCGCGCGCGACGGTCTTGAGCGCGGCCAGCAGGCGGATCATGTCGCGGACGGCGCCGATGCTGAGCCACACGACAACGGCAAGGCCGATGAGCGGGATCAGGAGGACGCCGCGGATGCCGAACCACGCGAGCCACCAGGAGTCGGGCCATTTCCAGATGAAGATGTTCCACAGGACGATGGCCAGTCCGATGGCGTTGGACCCAAATTCCCACACGAAAATGCCGATGGCGGTGGCCTTGTCGCCCGGGGTGTAATGTTCGTCGATGCCGATGAGCGCCCCGAACGAGAACTTTTTGCGGGCGAGTTTAGGGGCGTTGGGTTCGTCGATTTTTTCGATGGCGTACGGGCCGCGGTGCAGCATGCGGTCGAGGTTGAAGGGTTCCCGGCGGGCCAGCTTCGACACGAGGACATACGAGGCCGAGCAAAGCAGGAGGATGTAGAGCGCCATCCACTGGCTGTTGATGGGGCAGCGGTCGGGGTGCGCGGCGAGATAACTTTGCAGGCCGCCCGGGCCCAGGTGCGCCACGGCCCACGGCTGGAAGGCGTGCCAGGATTCCTGGAGGACGCGCCCGGCGAGGGCGAGGACGGCGCCGAGGGCCATGGAAACCCAGGCGCCCTGGGTGGCGCCGCCTTTCCAGTAGAGGCCGCCGATCACCACGGCGCCCGCGCCGCCCATGTAGATCGCCCCGGCCAGCGTGCCGAAGAGCAGCAGCGCGTCGGTGGTCGTGAAAAGGAGGCTGAAGAGGAACCCGAACACCGCCACGGCCACGGCGCCGCAGCGGAGCATCAGGATGTGCGCCTTCGGGGCGAGCTGCGTCTTGCGAAAGGGGAGAATGACGTCCTGGACGAACATGCCGCCGAAATTGTGCAGGGCGGCGCCGAAGTTGGCGATCACGCCGAACAGGCCGATGGCGAAGAACGCGCCGCGGATGCCATCGGGCAGCATGACGCGGATGGCGACCGGAATTTCCATCTGGCTGCGGACCGACGGGGCGTCGATGGAGTCGAGCACCTCGCGCACCCTGGCGGCCTGGGCGGCGAACTCGGGATTGTGAAGAACGGTGAAGGCGGCGACGGCGATGACCGTGCCGAAGCCGGTGCCGACGAAGCCGCGCCACCAGCCCAGCACACCGGCCATTTTGGCTTCGTGGGCGGACTTGGCGGCGGTGCTGAAGGCGGATATCCCCCGGAAACTGTACACGCTGATGACGATGCCGATGAGGATGTACCAGACATTGAAATCGGCGTGGCCGGTGGTGTCGAACGGGTTGATGTAGGATTGGCCCGGCGGCCCGCTGGTGAGCGCGACGGCGGCCTGTTTCCACGAGAACATCATGACCACCGCCGCGCCGACCACAATGTAGAGCGCGCCCGAGATGACACCCTCCAGCGCGTCGGTGAGCATCACGGTGACCTGGCCGCCGCTGACGGTGTAGAAGAGCGCAAACCCGAGAAAAGCCAGCATCACCAGGGAATAGGTGGGGACCGCGTGGCCGAAGAGGCTGGTCTCGATGGGCAGGCCGGCGAAATAGACGACAAACCTGGACATGACACCCGGCATGATGCCGAAGCCGATGATCCCGGAGAGGAAGTTGAGCAGGCCCGCGCCGATGCGCAGGGAGCGGCTGTAACGAACCTCGAAAAACTGGTGGAAAGTAAGGACGCGCGTTTCGCGGAAGCGGTAGCCGACAAAGCCGACCAGGATCATGAACAGCGTGACCATGGCGCCGAACATGCCCCAAAGATTCAGGCAAAACCCGGAGCGCGCGATCATTTCCCAGCCGGCGACGCCAAACAAGGCGGCGACCTCCGCCGAGGCGGTGCAAATGAGGAACCGCCCCGCGGTGCGGCTGGCCGCCAGAAAATCGGCGACGCTCCGCATGTACCGCTTCAGGTGGAGCGCAAAGAGGAAGACGACCACGAACGGGACGCAAATGATCGACAAATCCAGCGGGGTCAACGCCATGGCGTCTCCACGGGGAAGGCGCGCCAGGCGAAACCGCGGGCCGTGCCTGCATAAAGTGGCCCCCAAGTTCTTTCCTGGTGCATGGACGGGCGGAGCATGGGATGGACAGGTTGGCGAGTCAAGGCCGGGCGATTCCGCCGGGCGATTCCGCCGGGCGATTCCGCCCTGGCCGCCCCATCCGGCCCGGCTCTTCCAAGGACCCAGGCCCGGAATCGCTCCCCGTCAAAACGAGAGCCGGCCGGCGCGGGATCGAAAAAAGGAATGGACAAGCGCGCCGAAACCGCCCATTCCTTCCGCGCATGAACGGCCCGCACTCCCTCCATCGGACGGCTTCGTCCGCGCGGGCGCTATCCACCCCCGCCGCAAAGTGAAATCGGGCGGGGACAGAAAAAGCCTCGCCGAGCGCGAGGCCATGTCGGACTTGGAACGTCTCCGGCATTCGTGCGCCCACGTCATGGCCGCGGCGATTGTGAAGCTCTGGCCGGACGCGCAGTTTGCCGCGGGGCCGCCGGTGGAGGGCGGATTCTATTACGACGTCGATCTTGCCCACAGGATCAGCCCGGAGGATTTCGCGGCGATCGAGGGCGCGATGGCGGAATTCGTGAAGGTGGCCGATCCCTTTGAAAAGAGCGTCGTCACCCGCGCGGAGGCGTTGGCTCTCGCGCGCCAGGGGCGGCTTGCGGCGCTGGGGCCGCGCGGGGCGCCGAGCCGGTTCAAGGTGGACATCCTGGAGGGCATCCCGGACGGCGAACCGATCTCGTTGTACCGCAACGGCGGGTTCCTCGACCTTTGCGCCGGGCCGCACGTGGCGGACACGGCGAAGATCGGGGCGTTCAAGCTGACTTCGGTTGCCAGCGCCTATTACAAGGGGGACGAGCGCAACCCGCAGCTCCAGCGGATTTACGGCACGGCGTTCGCCACCCGCGCCGAGCTGGACAAGCACCTGGAGATGCTGGAGGAGGCGAAGAAACGCGACCACCGGAAACTGGGGCGCGAATTGAAGCTGTTTCACATCGACGAAGCGGTCGGCCAGGGGCTGGTCCTTTGGACGCCGGCCGGCGCCATCATCCGCCAGGAATTGCAGGACTTCATCCTGCGCGAGCTTCGGAACCAGGGTTATCAACAAGTGTTCACGCCGCACATCGGGCGGCTGGGCTTGTACCGGACTTCGGGCCACTTCCCGTACTACCGCGACTCGCAGTATCCGCCTTTGCTTGAGCCGGACTTGTTGGGCAAACTCGCGAAAGAAGGCTGCACATGCGGCGACCTGGCCAACCGGATGGCGGAAGGCGAGATCGAGGGGTATCTCCTCAGGCCAATGAATTGCCCGCATCACATCCGCATCTTCGCCTCCGACCACCGGAGCTACCGCGATCTGCCGGTGCGGCTGGCGGAATTCGGCACGGTCTATCGCTGGGAGCAGTCCGGGGAGATCGGCGGCATGACGCGCGTGCGTGGGTTCACCCAGGACGACGCCCACTTGTTTTGCACCGAAGACCAGGTGCCGGCGGAATTGGCGGGTTGCCTGCAACTGGTGAAGCTGGTGTTTGAAACCTTGGGAATCACCGGCTTCCGCGTGCGCGTCGGGCTGCGCGACCCGGACTCGTCGAAGTACGTGGGCGACCCGGCGGGCTGGGACAAGGCGGAGGCGGCCTGCCGCGAGGCGGTGCGGGCGATGGGCTTCGACTTCAAGGAGGAACCGGGCGAGGCCGCGTTCTACGGGCCCAAGATCGATTTTGTCGTCCGGGACGTGATCGGGCGGGAGTGGCAGTTGGGGACCGTGCAGGTGGACTACAACCTGCCGGAGCGGTTCGATCTGGGGTACGTGGGGCCGGACAACAAGATGCACCGGCCCGTCATGATCCATCGCGCGCCGTTCGGATCGATGGAACGGTTTGTGGGCGTGTTGATCGAGCATTTCGCCGGGGCCTTTCCGTTGTGGCTTTCCCCCGAACAGGTGCGGTTGCTGCCGGTGGCCGACGGCCAGGCGCCCAAGGCGCGGGAATACGAGGCGGCCCTGCGGCGGATGGATGTGCGAGTCTCGGTGGACGCGAGCAACGAGAAGCTGGGCGCGAAAATCCGGAAAGCGCAGTTGGAGAAAGTCTTTTACATGGCCATCGTCGGGGGCCGCGAAGCCGCGCAGGACGCGGTGGCGGTCCGCAGCCGGCGCGGAGGAGATGAAGGAGTCAAGCCGTTCGCGGACTGGGCGGCCATGGTCCGCGAACAAATCCACGGCAGGAGCCACTGAAACACCACACCCCCCAACTCAGGGCCAACCACCGCATCCGGGCGCGCGAAGTGCTTGTGATCGGTCCGGAAGGCGAAAAACTCGGGATTCTTCGAATTGAGGAAGCCCTCGCCAAGGCGCGGGCGCATCATCTGGACCTCATCGAGGTCGCCCCCAACGTGCAACCGCCGGTCTGCAAGATCGTGGACTACGGCAAATACCGCTACCAGATGGCCAAGCAGGAGCGGGAATCCCGGAAACACACCCAGGCGGGCCGGGTCAAGGAGGTCAAACTGCGCCCCAACATCGCGCAGCACGACTACATGACCAAATTGCGGAACGCGGAAGCTTTTCTTGACAAGGGCATGAAGGTCAAGATAAGTTTGTGGTTTCGCGGGCGCGAGGCCCAGCACGCCGAACTCGGCTACCAAGTCGTCCGGCGCATTTGCTCGGATCTCGCCCACATCGGAAACGTGGAGGTCGAGCCCAAGCTCATGGGCCGGACCATCACAACGATGGTGGCGCCGTTGCCGGCAGCCAAGCGCCAGCGGAAATACAGCGCCGCGGACCACGAGCCCGAGGACGAAGCCGAGGACGAAGGCCACGACGAGGCCGGCGAGAATGCCGCCGAACCCGCCGCGGGCCAGGCGTAAGCGGCCGCCCGCCCAAGCGGGCGTGCTTGGCGGCGCGGTGACACGGCGCGTGCCGGGCCACCCGGCCCGCGGGCGCAGACAGACAGAAACAGCAGGACAACAGAACAGCAGGAACAGCAGCAGACCGAAAGATTAGACAGGAATTTCCCATGCCCAGATCCATCGCCCGCCGCAAGACCAAGAAAGCCGTCACCAAACGGTTCAAGGTCACCGGCACCGGAAAAGTCCTGCGCACCCGCGCGGGACGCCGCCACCTGGCCGGCAGCAAGAACGCCAAACGCAAGATGCGCCTTGGCAAGAAGGCTCTCGTCCATTCGTCCATGCACGGCAAACTCATGGACACGATCCCGTTCCATTGATCCAAGAATCACGACCCAGGAGACACGACCATGCCCCGCGCCACCAACGCCCCCGCCTCCCGCAGCCGCCGCAAACGCGTGCTGGAGGCTTCCAAAGGATACCGCCTGCGCCGCAGCAAGCTCTTCCGCTACGCCAAGGACGCCCAGATGAAAGGCAAATACTGGGCCTACCGCGACCGGAAGAAGCGCAAGCGCACGTTCCGCGGCCTCTGGATCACCCGCATCAATGCCGCCGTCCGCGAGCTGGGCGCCACCTACACCCGGTTCATGGAGGCCTTGAAAAAGTCGGGCATCGAGATCGACCGGAAGATTCTCGCCGACATCGCCGTCCGCGACCCCCAGGTCTTCGGCGAGATTTTCAAAGCCGTCCAGGCCGGGCGCTGATTCCGCGAAGCCTCCGCGCCTCCGCGGCGCACGCCTTGCCGCCCGCCCGCTTGGGGCCTGCCGCCGGCGCCCGTGTTCCGAGCCGCTTGCGCATCCCTGAATCCGGGGTAGCGTTCCCCCCATGAAATGCGACCGCTTGCTTTTCGGATACGGCCTGCTGCTGGTGGTTTTCGGCGCCGTATTCGTGCTGCTGAACCCCGAAGCAAAGACCGCCCTGATCGCCGGAGGCGCCATGGGTGCGGTGCTGATCGCCCTTGCCTTCGGCGTGGCCCGCGCGGCGTGGCTGCGCTGGGTCGCCCTGGCCGTGGCGGGCGTCGCGGCGTTCATGTACGGGAAAAGGGCGTTCCTGCTCGCCTCCGAAGGGCTTGAGGGGATGGAATATATCCGGTTCGCGCTGGCGGCCATAGCCTGCCTGGGCGGCGCCGCCGTGGCGCTCGCCCAATTGCGCCGACGCTAACCCCGCGACCCGCAGGGGTTTGACGGGGCGCGCATACCGGGTGTAGCCTGTTGGTCATGGCATTCCCGGCGATGGATGCGGTGGCCGCCGCCGGAGAGCCGGCGCAAACGGCGCAGGGACCCGCGGCCGCAAAACTGAGCGCCGACCTCAGGGCGTTTCTGGACGCGCACGCGAACCACGAACCGGTCACCCTGGCCCAGGTCGAACGGGCGCTGGCGGGGCGCGGGTTCGCCTTGATGATCGCCTTCATGGCGTTGCCCTTTTGCGTCGTGCCGATCCCTGGTTTATCCACCCCGTTTGGCGCGGCGATCGCGTTGATGGGCTTCCGCCTTGCGCTCGGCCAGCGTCCCTGGCTGCCGCGCTTTATCGTGAACCATCGCATGGAGGGAAAACGGTTGCGGCGCGTCCTGTCGGCGGGCGTGCGCTGGTCGGAACGCCTGGAGCGTTTCATTCGTCCGCGGTTCGGCTTCATGGAATGGCCCGTCACCCGGCGTCTGATCGGGTTGTGCATCGCCTATTGCGGTTTCATCCTGTTCCTGCCCCTTCCAATCCCGTTGTCCAACACCTTCCCTGCCTTCGCCCTGGTCCTTCTGTCCCTGGGCTTGATGGAGCGGGACGGCGCGCTGGTGCTGGGCGGCTTCGCGGGCGCGCTGCTTGGCAGCGCGTACATCGCCACGTTCCCGTTTCTCGCGTTCCTCGCCGCGCGGGCCTGGTGCGTGGGAATTTTTTGAGCTTCGACGCAGTTTTGCCGCCGTCCCAAAACCGGCATGGCGCTTTGGCGCGGCGCCCTCTCCCTCCAAAAGAGGGAATCCCCGGAGGGAGGCGTTGTTCCCATCCGGGGATTCGAAACTCAGGAATCCCCGGGCGTTCCCTCCCGCACGATCCACCGATGCCGGAACACGACTTTCCCCCGCCCGGTGAAGTCCGCCTCAAAGTCGGAGCGCGGGTAATCCGGGCCCGGGCGCCATGGTTCGCCGCGGAACCGCGGGCAGGCCTCCAGCACGTCATAAATCCAGCGGAAGTAGCCGGGATGGTCAAGGGTCACGCGCAATTCGCCCCCAGGCGCCAGCGCGCGGGCACAGGCCAGGGCGAACGCCGGATGCACAAGGCGGTTCTTGTGGTGGCGCTTCTTCGGCCACGGATCGGGATGCATCAGGTGGATCACCGCCAGCGAGCCGGGCGGGACCAGGAACTCGACGGTGTAGGCGGACTCAAGGCGCAGGACGCGGAGGTTCGCGAGAGCCAGCCGCCGCGCCTTGCGGTCGATCTTTCGCGCCCGGCCAAGGAGCCGTTCCACGGCGAGCAGATTCACGCCGGGATGCAGCGCCGCAAACGCGGCCGCAAACCCGCCGTCGCCCGCCCCGAGGTCAATATGCACGGGGGCGTCCCGGCCAAAAATCGCCCGCCAGTCCAACGGGCGGCACAAATCCGTGACGCGGACAAACGCGGAGTCATCCGCCGGCGAAGAGTCCATGGAGATAGCGTTCGACATCGAAAGGGGCCAGGTCGTCCGGACCTTCGCCCGTGCCCGCCCAGAGCGGCGGCAGACCGCACTCGGCCTGGATGGCGACCAGCGCGCCGCCGGTGCCCGAGCCGTCGAGCTTGGCCGCGGCGATTCCGGTGAGCGGGACGGCTTTTCCGAATTCGCGGGCCTGGGCCACCGCGTTGGCGCCCGTTGCGGCGTCGATCACCAGCAGCGCCTCGTGCGGCGCGCCGGGACAAGCCTTGCCCACGACGCGCGCGACCTTGGCGAGTTCCTGCATGAGGTTTCCGCGCGTGTGCTGCCGCCCGGCGGTGTCCACAATCAGGACGCGTTCCCCCGCGGCCCGCGCCTCCTCGGCCGCCCGGAAGGCGACCGCGGCGGAGTCGGCGCCTTCGGCGCCATGCGTCACGGGAATGTCCAGGCGCCCGCCCCACTGGCGAAGCTGCTCAACGGCCGCGGCGCGAAAGGTGTCGGCCGCCGCGAGCCGGACGCGATGGCCTTGGGCGGCGTACCGGCGGGCGAGCTTGGCGCAGGTGGTGGTCTTGCCCACGCCGTTCACGCCGGCCATCAAGATCACGTGCAACGGTTCGGCAAGCGCCGGCGGGGCCGGGTTGCCAAAGAGACGGCGGATGCGCGCCTTGGCCGCGTTGGCCGCGTGCCCGGCGGCGAGGGCGCCCTGGTCCTTGCGCAGGGCATCGACGAATTCGGCGGCGAACCGCGCGCCCAAGTCGGCCCGGATCATGTCCTCCTCAAGGCCGTCCCAGTCGGGCGCGCCCCCAGCGAGCCGGGCGCCGATCTTTTTGAGAAGGCCAATCATGCGGCTCCGAGGGGCGGCGCGGGGCGCGATTCCGGACCCACGTCACCCTCCCGCCGCCGAACGCGCCGGGCGCAGGATGTCTTCGCGGGCGCGGTCCAGGATGCCGTTGACGAATCCGCCGGCGTCGTCCGCGCCGTAGCGTTTGGCGAGCTCGATGGCTTCGTTGATGGAAACGACTGGCGGAATGTCCTCCCGGTGGCGCATCTCGTAGAGGGCGAGCCGGAGGATGTTGCGCTCGACAACGCCGAGGCGGTCGAGGGTCCAATTTTTCAGGTAGCCGGTGAGGACCGCGTCGATTTCGAGGCGCTTTTCGAGGGCGCCGAGAGCGAGCAGTTCCGCAAAGGCGCGCACTTCGCAGGGCGGATCCCGTTCCTGCGAAATCCAGAACCGTTCGAGCGCGGCGGCGATATCTTCGGACGGGTTCACGTCCTGCCCGTACAAAAATTGGAGCGCGAACTGGCGGCTCTCGCGCCGGGAACCCTTGGACTCCCGCGGTTTGGCGCCCGTGCTCATGCGCGAAGCCTCCGGGCGCGGCGCGGGGGCGGCGTGGACGGTCCCGCGGCCTGGTTCACGTCCAGTGCGGCCATGCGCAAGGCGGTGGCGGCGGCTTCGGCGCCGCGGTTGAGGCGTTTGCCCATGCACCGGGCGCGGGCCTGGGCCGCGGTGCGGACCGTGAGGACTTCGAAGACGACCGGGATGTCGTGGTCCAGGCAGATGTCCATGCAGGCGCGCGCCGTCTCACGCGCGATGAGATCGGCGTGGTCCGTTTCCCCTTGCCAGATCAGGCCCAGGGCGATTAGCGCGCCGAAGCGTCCGCTCTCCGCCATGCGCTGGAGGGCGAGGGGAATCTCGAAGGCGCCCGGGACGCGGACGACGGCGGGTTCGTGCCCGGCGAGGCCGCCGAGGGCGCCGTCGAGGAGGGCGTTGGTGTATTCGGCGTGATACTCCGAACAAACGATGCCGATGCGCATGGAGCGGAATATGCCGGGAACGCGGCGCGGCGCGAGCCCGGAATTGCCTTACAAAATCGTCCCGTCCGGGATCACGGTGTTCTTGGGCACGACGATGATGCCATCGCGGATGTGGTACAGGGCGTGGTCGGCGTGGGCGGGCTTGCCCTCCGGGGAAACCCGGCAATTGCGGCCGATCCGGACGTTCTTGTCCACGATCGCCCGCCGCACCACGGAACCTTCGCCAATCCCGAGCGGGGGCGCCCCGGGCCGCGGATGCTCCTGCTCGTAGTAGTCCGCCCCCATGATCACCGAATCCTCCACCACCGACCCCTTGCCGATCACCGCCCGCAAACCCACCAGCGTGTGGGTCAACCGCGCCTCATGAATCAGGCTCCCGTCCGCGATCACCACCCGTTCCAGCACCGATTTCTCAACCTTCGTCGCCGGCAGGTACCGCGGCCTCGTGAACACCGGCACCTGCTGGTTATAGAAGTCAAACTGCGGCTGCGCCGAGCACAGGTCCAGGTTCGCGTGGTAAAACGCCTTGATCGTCCCAATGTCCTCCCAGTAGCCTTGGAACACGTACGCGTGCACGCGGTGCTTCGAGATCGCGTCCGGGATCACGTGCTTCCCAAAGTCCACCTTCTCGTTGTCCAGCGCCTCCTGCAGCGTCTTCCGATTGAACACGTAAATCCCCATCGACGCCAGGTACAGGTCCTTGTCCCCGCCCGCGCCGATGCCCGCCCGCGTCTCCGCGTCCAGCCGCAGCGAGTTCAGCAGCGCCTCCTCCTTCGGCTTCTCGACAAACCGCGTGATCCGCCGGTCCTGGTCGATGTGCAGGATTCCCAGGTCGCTCGCCGCCGTGCGGTCCACCGGGATCGCCGCCACCGTGATCTCCGACCCCAATTGCAGGTGCTGCGAGATCACGTCCCGGAAATCCATCCGGTACAACTGGTCCCCGGACAGGATCAACACAAGCTGGTGATCCTCCGAATTGAAATGCACCAGGTTGTGACGCACCGCGTCCGCCGTCCCCTGGTACCAGCCCGTGTGCTTGTCCGCCGTCTGCCGGGCCGCAAGAATCTCCACGAAGCCCCGCGAAAAATCCTCGAACTTGTACGAACGCTGCACGTGGCGGTGCAGCGAGGAGCTGTTGAACTGGGTGAGGATGAAAATCTTCCGGATCCCCGCGTTCAGGCAGTTGCTGATCGGGATATCGACCAGCCGGTACTTGCCCCCCAGCGGAACCGCCGGCTTGGCCCGGTCCTGCGTCAACGGAAACAGCCGCGTCCCCGCCCCCCCCCCCATGATGACCCCGAGGGTCGGATGCGCCGTCAGTGATACCCGAAGTCCCTTGTCCACGACCATGCGCCGACCTTTATAGCCTTCGCCCCGCAAGTGCAAGTACGCCGCCGCGGGCGCCGGCCCCGACCTTTCTTGGCCAGCAAGCCGGCCAGGCGGCGCTCTTCAAAGCCCCCCTCGTTTTGCCTGCCAGCCGCCGTGTCGGCCAATCCAAACGCGGCCAACCCATCATTCGCAGCCAGCCAACCGGGGCGTTTTGCGGGCGCCAATGCGTATCCCCCCGCGACGCTGCTCCACGGGAAACTCATGACCCCCAAGGGCTCTCCTTTCCGCCCGTGCAAAAGGCCGGCCCGAGCCGGATTGAGGTGGATGCGGTCCAGAGAGGTTTCGCAGTCATAGCTGGCGCCCCCCCATCCTGACTCCTATACCGCTGGTTGCGGGGGGAACAGGAGATCGCGAAGGGCGGTCTCGTTTTCACAGCGGTTGTTCGGCCAGCAGCCGGCTGGCCTTGGCTTCGATCTCGATGGCGGTCTCGTCCGGCGCGTGGCCTTCCTCGTCCAACAGGATGATCTCGTTGGCGCCCGGTTTCAGGAAGGGTTCGGGAAGGTAAAGGCCCGGGGCGGGAATGACATCGGGGAACCGGCCAAGATTCACGCCGTTGAGCCACGCGAACCCGCGCGACAACCCTTTCCAGGCCAATCGCAGCACCGGCGTTTGATCCGGCGGCGGCGTCCACTCAAAGGTGGCCTTGTGAAACACGGGCGCGCCGTCCGGCCCGGCCGTGCGCGCCCAGGCGGCGCCCGGCAGTTCCGTTTCCGTCCCCCCCCGCAGGCGCCAGCCCGTGACCCGGAGAGGCGGGGCTCCGGCGACCAGGAATGCCGCGCCGCGCACGCCGGCGTCCTCGCGGAAATCCGTGCGGGAGACTACCGTGAGGATATTGGGCCCGTCCGGGCGCCACGCCGTTCCCAGGGCAAGCGTGAACGAGATGGACCCGCCCATGTGCCGACCGATCTCCGTGCCGTTGAGGTGGAACACCGCGCGGCCGCGTGCGCCGGCAAACCGCAAATGGCCCGCCCCGTCCAGCGCGGGCAACAACGCGCGTTGCACCGCCCAGTCCCATTTTTTGTTCTTTCGGACCAGATCGGCCAGTTCGTCGGTGAGGCGGACCGCGTCCGCCTTTTCCGGGATATCCCCGCGCGTCCAGGAGCTGTCGTCGAAATCGGGTGCGGACACGTCCGCCGAATCCGGGGGTTCCCCTGCGCCGAGGCGCCAGCACCACTCGATCTTTGCCTGGGCGGGCGCCGGCGCCCGCGGGTTGACCAGTTCCACAGGTGCGAACAGGCCCTTCCGGTCCAAGCCATCGAAACCGCCGATATAACTGAGCACCTTGGGCCGCCCCAGGTGGGATGTGAACACCGCCACGGTGTGCGCGCCTGCGCCCAGTTCGACGGGCGCGTCCCAGGAACCCGCGCCGCTCCGCGTGCCGTGGTGGACGCGCCCTGCCGGCTTGCCGTCCAGGAACAACTGGGCCGTGTCACGGACCGCGGGGAACCGCAGAATCCATGTGCCGGGAGAAGGGGGCGTGACCTTGGCCCGGTACCACGCGTGGGCGGAGACGCCGCCGTCCGCCCCCATCGGCATGGGGTCCTCCGAGGCCAGCCACGCCTTGTCGTCGTGTTCGGGCGCGGCCGGGCCTGCCGCGGAGGCGTGGACCCAGTCGCCGACTCGCGGCGCGGGCACAAGCCCCGCGGGCATCCGGGGCGCCGGCAAGGCGGCGAGCGGCTCGCCCGCCGCCACCGTCCAGCGTGGCGCGCTGGCGGCGTCCGTCCGTTCCTCGGTGACAAGCCTGCCGCCATCCGGCGGCAACGGCATTCCGGTCCCGATGAGAAAACGGGGTTTGTGGCCGGTCTCGACGCGCCAGGTCAGATCGGCGAGGGCGTCATGCAAGGCCAGCACGCGCACACGGGTGTTGCCAGCCTGGAGGACGGACTCGGCGGGCGCGCCGGCGACGGTCCACTCGAGCCGGATGCCGCCTTCGACCGGCCCGCATTGGATGGCCGGAGGCGCGGAAACAACGGAAAGGCCCGGCCCGGCGAAATCGAGTGCGGCCTTCTCCCGCTCCCGCCCGCGGGTGAACACGAGAATCTCGCCGGCGGCGCGCTCGATCCAGAGGACCTGTGCGAAAGCCCGCGTGAGTACGATCCCGCCGGCGAGCGGATGGTCCGCGGCGTAGGCGCGGACTTCGCCGGGTTCCAGCGTGGCCTGGGTTCCATCCTGAAACGTCACGGCGGCGGGCGCGCCGGTCCGTTTCGATTTGGGGTCGGGCATCGGGTAGTGGACAAAAACCGCCGCGTCGGCGGGTCCCTTGCGCGCGTGCACCGCGACGCCGGCGCCCGACGCGAAATCCCTGAACTCGCCGTCGGCGAGATCGGCGTCGGCCAGGATGGACTCGAACGAACGGGCGAAACAGGCGGCCTGCTTGAAGCGGAAGAAGAGGGGGCGCAGGTCCCCGGCTTCTCCGGCGGCGGCGGCGTAATCGTAACTGGCGCCGGCCTTCTCGTCGCCTGTGTAGCCGAAGTTGGAGCCCCCATGGAACACGTACACGCCGAAGCCCGCCGCGCCGTAGGCGGCCATCTTCCAAAGGGCCTGGGTGGTGAACGCGAGCGAGGACCCGTCCAGCTCGCCGTATTTGTTGTACCAGCCGGCCCAGAACTCGGTCGTGTACCAGGGGCTTTGCCGCGTCTTGGTGGACCAAGGTTTGTTTCCCGACCCCCGCGCCACCGGGTCCCCGCCATGGTTCTGCTGGCTGAAGAAGAGCGGCACCTCGATCCCGCGGGCGCGCGCCTGGTTCTCCAGGCGCCCGAACAACGGGTCCTTGCGCAGCTCTTCCGCGTCCGAGCCCCAGCCGCGGTTGTGCTCGTTCTCGAGCTGCAGCGAAAGGACAGGGCCGCCCTTGTGGAACTGGCGCGGCGCGATCCGCTCCAGCACCGCTTTGTAATAGGCGTCCACATGCCCGAGATAAACGGGGTCCGCGTCGCGGATGACCATTCCCGGGATGAATCGGAGCCAGATGGGCAGGCCACCGGAGTCCCGCTCGGCGCAGTTGTACGGGCCGATCCGGGCGATCACCGGCAGGCCCATTTCCTGGCACAGGTCCAGGAAGGCGGCGATATCCTTGTTCCCGGATGAGACCCTGCGCAAGTCAGGAGGCCGCCGCGGCGGCTTGGGCCCGCCGGACTTTCAGTTCGGCCTTGATTTCCTCCATGCGCTGCCGGGTCAGGGGGTAGTTTGCCAGGATCACCAAGCCGGTGAGGAGCATGGTTCCGGGGACAATGCTGAACATGAGCCGCATGTTGAGGATGGTGCGCTCGGACTGATGATACTCCAGCACCGGGTCAAAACCCGAAAGCACGAGAATCGCGCCAGCGAGGATTGGCGTGAAGGTGCCGACCAGCTTGGTGAGGAATGCCATCGTCGCGCCGAACATCCCCTCCCGCCGCGTGCCGGTGAGGAGTTCATCGTAATCAGTGACATCCGCCATGAGCGTGGACAGCACCGCGTAGTAACTGCCGATTCCGACGGAGAAAAAGAACGGGAGAATGAACTGGTACTCGGGATGGCCCGGTTGGTAGCACCACCATTTCAGGACGGTGCCGGCCGACATCAGGACCAGGGCCACGCGCAGGACCACATGCTTCTGGAAACGTTTGCAGCCCCAGTTGATCGCCGGGAGGGTGAACAGGCCAAGCACCCAGGCGACCATGCTTACCGCCGCGCCGATCTTGGCGCCGGCAAGGGCGGACCCCATCACCCAGTAGATGTTGAGCATGCCGCCGATCATCCCGAACAGCCCCATGCTCAGGCCGACAATGAGGTAAAGCGCGAAGATGCGGAGAAAGACCCGGTTTTTCGCCGTGTGCCACATGGAGGTGAGCAGCCCCATCCGCCGTTTCGCGCCCGCCGCCGCCTTGTAGAGGCGTTCCCTGACAAACATCGCCATCAACACGGTGGAGGGGATGCCCACCACGCACGCGGCGACCGCCACCCAGAACAAGCCGTCCAGCGCGTCGCCGAACATGGGCAGGAAACAGAAGACCGGCACCCACGGCGCCGCCAGGCCCGCGATCTTGTCCATGACCGACCGGTAGGTCACCACCCGCGTCCGCCCGTCGTACGAGGGCGCCAGCTCGATCCCAAGCGCGAAATACGGAACCGACTGGACCGTCGTCAGGGTCGTAAAAAGCAGAAGCACCATCAGCACATAGACGATCACGCCGCGTTGCTCCGTGTTCTCCGGGTCCCAAAATGCGCGCCACCCTTCGACCAGGCCGCTGAACGCGCCCCGCTTCCCCGTCGCGGCCGCGGGAGCGCCCTGCGCCAGGCCCGCCATCCCGGCCTTCTCCGCCGCGCTTTGCGCGTCGAGGCGTTCCTCCGCTTCCCGAAGCGCCTCGGCCGCGTTTCGGGCGCCGGCCGCCACCTCGCGGGCCAGGGCGGACAAGGCGCTGTTGAGCGGAAGCCGTTCTTCGGCGAACCCGAACAAAAGGATTTTCCCCTCGGTCTCGGCCGCCACCCGCAGATCGGTCTGGATCGCGCTTTCGCGCCGGCCCCTGTCCTCCGCGGCAAGGCCGGCCTCCGCCCGGCCGAGTTCCGCCCGGCGCGCGGCGGCCCGCTGGCGTTTTTCGGCGGCATGCGCCTCCATCGCGGGCCGGTAGCGCGCGATAGCATCACGGATGGACATTGCCTTCTCCGCTTCGGCGGCGGCCTTGGCCAGTTGCTTGCCGGCGCCCGGTTTGCCGGCGGCCGCGGCCGTGAGAGCCTTGGCCACCTCCTCGCCGGCGCCGCGGGCGGCGGCGAGGGCTTCGTCAGCCTTCTTGTTGCCTTCGAGGATGAGATTCGACGCGAGCGAGGGCGGCCGCGGGAAGAACGCGATCACCACCACGAGCATCGCGATCCGGGAGACTCCGCCCGCCAGAATATAGGGAATCCGCCGGCCCCACCGGCTTTTCGTATTGTCGGTGATGAACGCCATGATCGGGTCGGTCACCGCGTCCCAAAACGTCTTGATTCCCAGCATCAGCCCGATCAGCAACGGATTGATCTGCATCGCGACAATCATCACCGTCTGCAGCACCTCGAAGAACTTGCCCGCAATCGCGCCTTCGATGTTCCCGAACGCGTAGAGCATGATCTCTCCGCGGCCCGCGTCCTTCTCCTCCTCGGGCTCCGCGGGCCTGGGTGGTGCGACCGCGTCCAGCGCTTCGCCGCCCATGTTTGCTTCGATTTGCCCCCGCGCCGGCTGCTCCATGCCCGCCTGGTCAAGCGACGTGTCCTTGGGGGGGGGCTGCGGCGGGATCCCGGTCCGGATCGTGTGGCATGCCCGGCAATGGTGCCCGGCGGCCGCGGGAACGCAAGCCTGCCCGAGGGCGCAACGCCGTGCTGGGCGGGGGGCCGGCTCTTCGCCAGGCCTGGCGGCGGTTGCGAAGCGGCGCTACAGGGTTCGGGCCAGGAAGGCGATGATGTCGCCCGCCAGGCGCGGGCCGATTCCGGGCACGGCGGCGATGGCTTCGACGGTGGCGGCGCGGAGCCGTTTGACGCTGCCGAATTCGCGCAGCAGGGCGGCCTTCCGGGTTTCGCTCACGCCGGGGCAATCGTCGAGCAGGCTCTCCGAGACCCTGCGCGCGAGCAGGAGCTGGTGATACTCGTTGGCGACGCGGTGGGCTTCGTCGCGGATGCGCTGGAGGAGCCGCAGCGCGCCGGAATCGCGGGGGAGGACCAGGGGATCGGGGATGCCAGGGCGGAAAACCTCCTCGTTTTCCTTGGCGAGGCCGATCAACGGGGCCGGCCAGGCGCGAAGCGACGCCAGCGCCTTGACGGCGGCGGAGACCTGGCCGCGCCCGCCATCGACCATGATCAAGTCGGGCAGGCGGCCTTCGATGGCTTCCTGGGAAGGCCTGGCTGAGTTCGGGCCGAGGCCGAGGACGCGCGTGTAGCGGCGGCGGACAGCCTCCTCAATGCTGGCGAAGTCGTCCTGGCCCTCGACGGAGCGGATGCGGTAGCGGCGGTAGTGGTAGCGGTCGGGCCGTCCGTTGCGGAAGACGACCATGGACGCGACCTTGTGGGTGGTGGAGATGTTGGAGATGTCGAAACATTCGATGTGCAGCGGAGGGGCGGGCAGGCCGAGGGCCTCGCCGAGGGCGCGCATGTCCGCGGCGGGCAGTACGGTGGCGGGGATTTCGCGCGTGAACCGGCGCATGGGCCGTGCGGTCTTGCGCAGGTCGTCGAGGAGATTGCGGAGCATGGCGGCCTTTTCGAAGTCGAGGTTTTCGGCGGCTTTGCGCATGTCGGCGCGGAGTTCTTCGAGCATCTCCCTGGAATGGCCATCAAGGAATTCGCAGGCAAGCTTGACCTGGCTGAGGTATTGGGCGTGGGAAACGCGGCCGACGCAGGGGGCGGAGCAGTTGCGGATGATGTGGTCGAGGCAATGCTTGAAGTCGCGTTCCCCGGGCAGGAGCGGATGGCAGGAGCGGATGTGGAACTTTTTCTTGAGGAGGTTGAGCGTGGCGCGCAAGGCGCCGGAATGGGCGAACGGCCCGAAATACCGGCACGCGTCGTCCTTGCGCATCCGCGTGAGCTGGAAGCGGGGGTAGGGGTCCTGGAGATTGACCTTGACCAGGAGAAAGCGTTTGTCGTCGCGGAAGCTGACGTTGTACCTGGGGCGGAACTCCTTGATCAGACGGCCTTCGAGCAGGAGGGATTCGGGCTCGGACTTGACGGCGTGGGTTTCGACGTCCCAGATGCTGTCGATCAACGCGCGGGTCTTGAGGTCGGCCGTGGCCCGGCGCGACGGATGAAAATATTGGGAGACGCGCCGTTGAAGGTCCCGGGCCTTGCCGACATAAATGACGCGGTTGAGCCGGTCCCGGAACAGATAGACGCCGGGGCGGTGGGGCAGGGCGCTGACCTTGGAGGCAAGGTCGGGGCGTTCAAAACTTGATGCGGAAACCGACATCGGTCGCGGAGTCGGCCTGTTCATGCCGGCGCTGGGGGTCGGGCGTGGTGCCGACGAGGCGGTCTTCCATGATGAAGCCGGAGCGCTTTTCCCCGGCCAGCGCCCGGCGGAACTCGTCGCGGCTGGTGGCGCCGTCCCGGTTGCGGTCGGCGGCGGCGATGTCCACCCGGGTGCGCACGCCCGTCTTCGGGTGGATCACGGTGGTTAGGCCCCCGGCCTGGGCCATCCGGGCTTCGTCGCCCGAGACGACGCCGTCCCGGTTGGTGTCGGCGCGGTTGAATACGAGGGATTCCGCGCCCCGAACGAACTCGTCCCGGGAAATCAGCCCGTCCTTGTCGGTGTCCTCAATCACGGGCGCCTTTGGCGCAACGGCCTTGCGCGCGCCGCCGCCGGACGCGTTCTGGGCGGGGGCCGGGGGTTCAACCATGACGGTGGCCAGCACAAGGGCCGGAAGGAAAAGGAAGCGCATGGGAAGGAAACTCCCCCGGCTTTTCCGCGGCGTCAAGTCTGGTGTTGCCCTCCGCGCACTGGCGCCCGTCCCAGGCGGCGCACGAGCGGCGGGAGTGGCGGCCTGCTCCTGGCCCTTCCGGCGCGACGGGCCTTGCGCGCGGCGCGGACCTGTGCTTTGAAGCACGGATGAGATTGAGCGAGAAGCTGGCGCGCCTGGCCGCGCACCGCCGCTTCCAGAACGCCGTGCTGGCCGTGATCTGTCTCGCGGCGCTTCTGGTCGGGGTGGAGACCTATCCGTCGGCGGTCGAACGCCACGGGCCGTTGCTGCGCGCCCTGGACCTCCTGATTCTGGGGCTGTTCACGGCGGAGCTGGTGGTCCGGATCGGGGCGCACGGGGCGCGGCCGTGGCGTTTTTTTGGGGATGGCTGGAACGTGTTCGATTTTGTGGTGGTGGCGGTTTGTTTCCTGCCGATCCACGCGGAGTTCGCGGCGGTGCTGCGGCTGGTCCGCGTGCTGCGGGTGCTGCGGTTGGTGTCGGCGCTGCCGCGGCTGCAAATGCTGGTGGGGGCGCTGTTCAAAAGCGTGCCGTCGATGGGCTACGTGGTGCTGTTGTTGAGCCTGCACTTTTACATCTACGCGGTGGTGGGAACCTCCTTCTTCGGACGGAACGACCCCGCGAACTTCGGGTCGATGCACCAGTCGATGCTCACACTTTTCCAGGTGGTGACCCTGGAGGGGTGGGTGGACATCCTCAAAACCCAGATGCTGGGCTCCGCGCACGCGCCGGGAGAGGGCGCGCCCGCGGCCGCGGCGTCCCACGGCCAGCCCGTCGTGGCGGTGGTCTATTTCATCTCTTTCATCCTGTTCGGGACCATGATCCTGCTGAATTTGCTCATTGGCGTCGTGGTCAACGCCCTGCAAGAGATCGCCCAGGAAACCGAGGAAGCCCGTCTGGAGGGGCTGGCGGCAAAAGAGCAACTTATTGATTTCAAGAGGGTTGCGAGCGAATTGCGGCTTCTGGCCGCGCGAGTGGAGGCCGCGGAAGGGAAAGTGTCCGGATGGGCTGGGGCGGGGGAACCGGGGAAAGAGGTTGCCGCAAGGGCGCACCCGGCCTAACGTCCCGCCAACCGGGGATGAACTCCATTGTGACTCGCAATCCGCAGGTGAAAACCTTGAAGGCCGCGTGTGGCCGGCCGTTTCAGGCTGGAGGCTGGACAAGCCGTGGCTGAGGTGACGCTTCAGTTCGAGAACGCGCGGGCGGTGCAAAGTTTGTACGGCAACGACGCGAAGAATCTCCCGTTGCTGGAGGAGCGGCTGGGGGTGAAAGTGGCGACCCGCGAGGGATGGGTGAAGCTCAACGGCAAAGCCGCGAACGTGGAGCGGGCGCGGAAGCTGTTCCAGCAGCTCCACCTGGCGCGGGAAAAAGGGGTGAACCTGCGCGGCTACGATTTCCGTTACGCGCTGGACCTGATCAGCAACGGGGATGGCGCGGACTTGCAGTCGCTCTACGCGGCCCGGATTCAGATTTCGCCCAAACGCGCCCCGATCACGCCGCGGACGCTGGGCCAGCGCGATTATCTGGGAATGATCCGGGAATCGGACCTCACCTTCGGCGTGGGTCCGGCGGGAACGGGCAAGACGTATCTGGCGATGGCGATGGCGGTGCAGTCCCTGAAGGCCAACCAGGTGGACCGGATCATCCTCACCCGCCCGGCGGTCGAGGCCGGGGAGTCGCTGGGCTTTCTTCCCGGGGACCTTCAGGAAAAACTGCTGCCGTACCTCCGGCCCTTGTATGACGCGTTGCACGACATGATCGAGACGGAGGAGGTGCAGCGGCTGATGGACCGGGGGATCATTGAGATCGCGCCGCTGGCCTACATGCGCGGGCGGACGCTGACCAGCGCGTTCGTGATCCTGGACGAGGCCCAGAACGCGACGACCGAACAGATGTTCATGTTCCTGACGCGCATGGGGGCGGACTCCAAGTGCGTGGTGACGGGGGACCCGACCCAGATCGACCTGCCGCACACCCGCAAGTCCGGGCTCATTGAGGCGTTGCAGGCGCTGCTCGGCGTGCCGGGCATCGGCATCCACCGTTTTGAAGAGGGGGATGTGGTGCGGCACGAGATCGTCGCGCGGATCATCGCGGCCTACCGCAACCACAGGGGGATCAAACAGACTTCCATGACGCTCTGAGCCCGTCCAATCCAGGGACCGCGCCCAAAACAAGCCGATGCTCGATTTCTTTCATCGCAAGAGACTCGTCCGCCAGGGCCTGGCCTGCGGCAAACAGCGGCGCACGCTGGATGAGGAGTCGCACGGCCGCCTCCTTGAGGAAAACCGCGGGGTCCGGCTCGGGATCGTCGCCCTGGGTGGCGCGGGTCTTGGCTTCCTGGCCTGGTGGGGCGCGCCCGCCGGCGCGGGAACGGCTTCGACGGCGCTGCTGGTCGAACTGGTGTACGCGATGGCGCTCATCGTCGTCCCGCGCCAGGTTCCCGCCCTGGCCTCCAACTCCCGGCTGCTGCTCTTTGTGCTTCTGCTCGCCCTCAACCTGCTCCTTTTCAAGCTCATGGTCCTCGGCTTGGGCGGTCCCCCGGAGGATGCCGTGCCGCCGGTGACGATCTGCCTGGCGCCGGCGGCGTTTGCGCCCATGCTGGCGTCCATCCTGCTGGGCGGCGGCGCGGGCGCGTTGATGGCCATGGCCAACGGCCTCGGCGCGGCGCTGCTGGCGCCGGGCATGTTCGCGTCCCATGCGGTCCACGGCATCCTCGTGGGGGTGCTCGCGGTTGTCTTCACCGAGAACCTGCGCAAGCGCGGCCAGTTGATCCGGGCGGGCTGTGTGGTGGGCGGGGCGTCCATGATTTTCGCGGCGGGGCTGGCCCTCGCCTCCGGCGGCGTCCCGTTCGAGACGCTGCTCCACCGGACGGCCCTGGCTGGGGCCACTGGCGTCGGCACCGGCATCGCCGTCAACGCCGTGCTGCCGGTCTTCGAGTCGGTCTTCCGCGTCACCACGGGCGTTTCCTGGCTGGAAATGGCGGACTTGAATCATCCCCTCCTGCAACGCCTCTCGCTGGAAGCCCCGGGCACGTTCCACCACAGCCTGGTCGTCGCCAACCTCGCCGAGTCCGCCGCCCTCGCCATCGGCGCCAACGGCCTCCAATGCCGCGTCGGCGCCTATTTCCATGACGTCGGCAAACTCGTCAAACCCGAATACTACTGCGAGAACCAATCCCATGGCGGCAACCCGCACGACGCGCTCAACCCGACCATGAGCGCCCTGATTGTCGTCGCCCACGTCAAGGAAGGCGTGAATCTCGCCCTCGAACACCGGCTGGTCGCGGAAGTCCTCGACGCCATCCGCGAACATCACGGCACCTGCCTGGTGGGCTATTTCCACGCCCGCGCCGTCCGCGACCGCGACGACGCCGTCGAAGGCACCAAGATCATGAACCTCCCCCCAGGCGACGTGCCCCAGGTCTCCGAAGAGGTCTTCCGGTACTCCGGCCCAAAACCGCAAAGCCGGGAAACCGCGATCCTGATGATCGCCGACGCCTGCGAAAGCGCCTCGCGCTCGCTCGAAAAACCCACCCCGCAGCGCATCGAGGAACTGGCCGCTTCCGTCATCCGCCAACGAATCGACGACGGCCAATTCGACGAATGTCCCATTTCCTTCCGGGAATTGAAGACCGTCGAGGCCCGCATCGCGTTCACCCTTCAGTCCGCCCTGCACGCCCGCGTCTCCTACCCGCGGCTCCCCAAGGCGGGCGCCCCCGATGAAACCGACCCGGATCAACCTGATCAACCGGCAAAAGGCGATTCCGCTCAACCCGGCCGCGCTCCGCGCGCGGCTTGAGCGGCTCGCCGTCCTGGAGCCGCTCCCGCTTCCCGAGGTCAATGTCGTCCTCGTCGGCGCCCGGCTCATGGCCCGGTTGCACGCTGCCTTCCTCGGCGAACCGGCCCCCACGGATGTCATCACCTTCCAACACGGCGAAATCGTCGTCTGCGCCGCCGTCGCCCTCGCCGAAGCCCGCGCCCGGCGCCTCCCGCCCGGCCGCGAGCTGCTCCTCTACGCCGTCCACGGCTGGCTTCACCTTCGCGGCTGGGATGACGCCGCCGCCGGCCCGGCCCGGCGCATGGCGGCCCGCCAGGAGGCGTTGGTCCGAAAACTCTGGCCCGCCGGAACGCCCAGGAACCGCCGCCGCCGATGATTCCGCTCCGTGACAGCGCCATCGTCCTGAGCCGGGCGCGTTCGGGGGAAACCTCTCTGGACCTTGTCCTGCTCACCCGCGGCCACGGCTGGTTCCGGGCCACCGCCAGGGGCGCGCTCCGCAAAGCCGGCTCGCCCATGGCCGCATCCCTCTCCCTGCTGCGTGTGCCGGAGGTCGTGCTCGGGCTGGGTCGCGCCGCCGGGGGACGCGCCCCGCGCGCCTGGGTGCGCGAAGCCACCCCCGGCCGCCACTTCCCGGGGCTGGCCTCCGACCTGGCCCGGCTGGAGGCCGCCTGTTACTTTGCGGAACTGGGACGGCTCGCGCTGCCCGAAGCGCACCCGGCGCCCGAGGTGTTCGATCTCGTCGTGCGCGGGCTCGAATACCTCAACGCGAAACCCGCCTCCCTCGAAGTCGTGCGCCGGTTTGAGCGCCGGCTGTTGCTGCTGCTCGGACTGGGCCCGCCGCCGGAACGCGGCGCCCTGCGCCATTTCGCCAATGTCTTCGGCCAGAACTTCGGGCGGCTGCCCGCCTGCCGCGCGCCCCTCCTCGCCCGGCTGTCCCCCTGAAAAAGGGGTCGGGAGAAGGAAAGGGCGCCGAACAGGGCCCATCCCTCTCACCCCGTCCGTACCAGCCGGCAGGCGTGGGCGGAGAAGCCCGCCCCGAACGCCGTCAACCATAGCGACCGCTCGCCGGGGCGTGCCGTGAGCCGTTTCTCCAGCGCCACCAGCACGCTCGGGCTGCTCAGGTTCCCGTACTCCCGCAGCACCGCGCGCGATTCCGGCAGCGCCACGCCGGGGAGAAGCTTCTCAACCGCGTCAAGCACTTCGCGCCCGCCCGTGTGCGCCACCACGCCATCGTGCGCCCCTCCGTCCCGCCGCCACAACTCTTCCACCGCCCGCGCCGCCAGCACCGGCACGGAACGATGAAGCTGGTTCTTGAGTTTCCCGCCGGCGTTGACGAACCGGATGCGCTCCCGGTGCTCCGGACGGTGCAAGCTTAGGAAGCCGCCCGCGTGCCAGCCCGGTTCGCCGGGCGCGCGGTCCCAGACGCCCGCCGCCGCGCCGTCGCCAAAAAGGCAGAGGCTCACCAGCACGCCGGGATCGTCATCCACGTAAAACGCCGCCGAGCAAACCTCGACCGCCACCGTCGCCACCAGCGCTCCGGGGTTTGCCGCCAGAAAATCCGACGCCGCCCGAAGCATCGGGATGGCCGCCGCGCAGCCATACCCCGCCAGATCGTGGAGGCAGGCCGAATCCCGCAACCCGAGCGCCTCCGCGGCGTGGCTGGATACGCCGGGACACAGATACCCGGTGCAGGTTGCGACAAAGAGCGCGTCCAACCTTGCCGCCTCCTCCCCCGCATGGACCAGCGCCCGGCGCACCGCGTCCACCGCCAGCGCGGGCGCCTGCGCCTCGAACCGCGCGTTCAACTCCTGCGCGCCCAGCGCGAACACGGCCGCGGGCTCCTCCACGAAAAACCGCCGCGTCTCGATCCCGCTGTTGCCGTGGAACAACTGGCCCAGGAGTTCCATCGAAGCGGGGCGCAGCCGTTTCCCGAACGGCGCCTCCAGCGCCTCCCACAGCGCCCGCTGCGTGTACACAAAGGGCGGAAACGCCGGCGCCAGTCCGCGCAGCCGCATGCTCACGCGCTTCTGAGCCTCCAAAAGAAAAACGCGAACGGCACCCAACGCTCCCACTTCGCCAGCCCGCCCGCCGCCGCCAGGTTCAAGGCCAGCGGATGCAGCGCCGCCGCCCACGCCAGCCGCCGCCGGAACCGGCGCCGCAGCGCCCTGTGGATTCGCACGCGGCACTCCCCCCACGCCATGCGCCCGCGCGCATACGCCTCCAATGGCCCCAACGCCTCCCACGCCGATTCCAGCGCCATTGACATCCCGTTGCCGGTGAACGGCGGAATCAGCGCGTGCGCGTCCCCGATCCGCAACTCCTCCCGGCCGCCCCGCACGCGCCCGAACCGGAACCCCGCCACCGCCGCGTGGCTGCCCGCCACCTCCGCGCCGCGTCCCAACCGCGACGCCAGCGCCTCCAGACCCGTTCCCTCCATCCAACGCCGCATTCCCGCCAGCCCCGGACCGCCCGCGGAACCCGCGCCGCGCCGGAACAATCCGCAAACATTGGCGCGCCCGTCCTCGACGCGGGACAGGCCCACATACCCGCCGTTGCCCACGTGCATTTCCAGATCGGCCTCGGCGTCGAACCCGGCCACGTGGCACTTCATACCCACCCAGCGCCCGCCGGCCCGCGCCGATTTGCCCGCCGCCCACACCCGCCCCTCGGCTGCGCCCGGTTCGCATGCCGACCCCGCGCGCAGCGCCACGCCGGCCCCGGCCGCGGCCGCGGCGAGGCGCGCGTCCAACCGGTAACGCGACATCCCCAGCGCCACCTCCGGCAACGCCCGGCGCAGGAATGGCCGTCCGCCGGCAAACCAGACGCACGTCCGCAGCCGTTCCGCGTCCTCCAGGAAGGGCGCCACGCCGAGGTCCTCCGCGACACCCCGGTCCAACCCGCACAAGAACTCGCCGCACACCCGGTGCCGCGGATAGGCGCCGGCCTCGTGCAACTCCACCGGGACGCCCCGCCGCGCAAGCGCCAGACCGAGGCCCAGTCCCGCGAGGCCGCCGCCGGCAATCGTGATGGTGTTCATGGGCGCCACGCCTCCAGCCGCACCGACCCAAACCTTCCCCGCCTCTCCGCCACCGCCCACACGCGCGGGTCCAGCCCCAGCGCCGCCGCCAGTTCCCCGGGCCGAAACCCCGCGTCGATGCTCGCGTGCATGTCGTGCCGCGTCACCGGATGCAAGACAGGCTCCAAAAGGCGGCCCCAAGCGTGCGCGCCCGGCGCCCGCAACGGTTCGCACGCCAGGATCATGCGCGCCCCGCGCCAGCCCGCCGCAAGCCGCCGCAATTCCCCGTCCTCGAAATGGTGCAACACAAGGTTCGCAAGGATCACCGCGCCCGCCCCCGCCGCCCGGGACGCGAACAGGTCCGCCCGCTCCCAATCTACGCCTTGCGCCAGCTTCTCCGGCTCCGGCGCGCGGTCCACGCCCGTCAATCGCGCGTCTGGGAAACGCCTTTGCAACGCCGCCAGCAAGCGCCCGTCTCCCGCGCCCAACTCCACCCACCGGCCGGGCGGGACCGCGCGGCGCCGGAGCGTTTGGACGAACCATCCGAAGTTGCCCATCAGCGCGTTGATCAACCGCAGGTCGCGCCGTCCCCGCCGCGCCGCAGGGGCGCCGGACGGCAGCGCGTCCAGGAGTTCGGGAACCAGCAGCCGGGCGGACACAACGCGATGTTGGACTGCATTCCAACACGCGCAAGCGCCATTCAGGTCTGTCCCTGTCCGGTTCCTTGGTTGGATGGGTGGGGACAGAACGGTCCCGAAGCCTGGCCACTCGATTCCCGCGATGGGGAGGAGGGAAGAGGATTCCCCGGTTCTTCCCAGGAAGGCCGGGCTGGGGACCCGCGGAATCGCGGGCCAATCAATCGGCGCGGGCGCGGCGGCAGGCCTCGTGCCGGAAGCAGGAGACCAGATGATCGTTGGCCATGCCAACCGCCTGCATGAAAGCATAACAAATTGTCGAACCCACAAACGTGAACCCCAGCGCCTTCAACTCGCGGCTCATCCGGTCGCTTGGCTCCGCCCGGGACGGCACCTCGCGCATCGCACGGAAGCGGTTCGCCGCGGGCCGCCCGCCCGTGAACGACCAGAGGAACTTCGCGAACGCCTTGTAGTCCCCCCCGAACGCTTCGAGAAACGCCCGCGCGTTCCGGACCACGCCGCGCACCTTGAGGCGGTTCCGCACGATGCCCTCGTCCCGCAGCGCCCGCGCGATCTTCGTCTCGCTCCAGCGCGCCAGCCTGGCCGCGTCAAACCCCTCGAATACCCGGCGGTACCCCTCGCGCCGATGCAAAATCGTCCGCCAGCTCAGCCCCGCCTGGGCGCCCTCCAGGTTGAGCATCTCGAACAGGCGCCGCCCGTCCCGGACGGGAACACCCCATTCCCGGTCGTGGTAGGCCGTGTAGAGCGGGTCATCGGCGGGGCACCATGGGCAGCGCCGGGGCCGGGAGGCACGCCCGCTCATGGCGTGGCGGGCTGCTTCTGGCCGCGCCATTTTTCCATTTTTTGTCACATCGCTCCAAGGGCCAAGCCCTCCGCCGCTCCCGCCACCATGCCCCCCGCAAACCAAGCCGCTTTCACGGCGGCAGATTACGTTCCCGTCCCCTCCGGGCGCAAGGCCCAAGAGCCCCCGTCCGTGTACGTCCGGTTCCGTCCGCGGGGGATTCGGCGCGGGGGATTCGGCTTGCCTGCTGGTTAGAACAGCCCAAGCTCATAGGCTGTTTCAATCGATGAGGGATCGATGAGCCCGCCTGAAAACGAACCGCGCCCGCCCGTATTCCATTTGTCGGGGTTTCTCCCGACCGAATACCTGGTCCAGGCCATCGGCATGGCCCAGGTCTCCGGCTGCCTGGTGTTCGAGTCCGGCCGGGGACGCGGCAAAATTCATTTTCGCGGCGGCGTGCCGGTCCGCGCCACATGCGGCGGCCTGTCGGGTCCGGGCGCTTTTGTCGAGCTGGTCAACCTCCGCGGCGCCCGGATCGAGTTCATGCCCGTCTGCCTTGTCGATTCCGAGCCGATGTCCGTTCCGATGGACGCACTCCTGCTTCAGGCGGTGCGCCATCGGGACGAAGCCATCGAATCGGCTCTTGTGCCGGGGGAATCCACCGGCTCCGTGCCGGCGTTGCGCATTGGCGCCGGCAGCCCGCCCATCCTCTACCATCTCCGGCAGCAGATCGTGACCGTGGGCCGCGGCTGGACCAACCAGATCACCGTTGTGGACGACACCGTTTCGCGCGAGCACGCCATCCTCGAAGTGTTGCCCGAGGGGGTCATCCTCCGCGATCTCGGTTCCGAGAACGGCACCTTCGTGAACGGCATCCGCACCGGCGACGCGGTTCTGGACCCGCATGATCTCATTCATTTCGGCGCTGTGGCCGCGCATTTTCTCCACGACGCCTGGGTGGCGCTGGAGACTCCCGGCGGCTCCGGATTGCTGGAGACAGCCCTGCGCCTCGTCACCCGCCGGTTGCCCGGCGCGCTCCCCGGAAGCCCCGCCCGCGGCGACGCCGGCGAGACCCGCAAGATGGCCATCCCCGAAGGACTGGCGGGCTGACGCGCCCAAGCGCTATTGCGCGGCGCGGGGCGTCAGGCGAGGACCAGAACGAGCACCTGCGCGCACAGAATGCGCAACAGCATCGTCAACGGATAGACCGCCGCGTAGGAGATCGACGGCGCGTCGCTGCGCACCAGCGCGTTGGCGAACGCGAGGGCGGGGGGATCGGTCATGCTCCCGGCGATCATGCCCGTGATGGCCACGAAATTCATCTTCAGGAATTTCCGCGCAACCGCGCCGGCCACGAGGATTGGCGCCAGCGTGATTGCAAACCCCGCCGCGAGCCACACCGCGCCGTCCGGGCTCAGCAACGTCGGCACAAACCGCGCCCCGGCCTTCAGGCCCACGCAGGCCAGGAACAAGACGATGCCCAACTCGCGCAGGGCGAGATTCGCCCCGGCCGGCATGAACCAGACCACCGGCCCCAGGTGGCCGAGGCGGGAAAGCAGAATCGCGCACACCAGCGGCCCGCCTGCCAGACCCAGGCGCACGGGCGCGGGCAGTCCGGGCAGCGCCACCGGCACGAGTCCCGCGGCGACGCCCAGGGCGATGCCCACAAACACCGGGAGAAAGTTGGTGTGGCCAAGGTCGCGCGGCGAGTTGCCCATGAGCGCCGCCACCTGGTCCAGGCCCTCCGCATCCCCCACCACTTGCAGCGTGTCGCCAAATTGCAGCCGCGTATCCGGGTCCGCCGCCAGCTCCAGTTCGCCGCGCTGGATGCGCGTGGCCACCACACCGTAGGCGGTGTGAATGGCCAGTTGCCGCAGCGATTTGCCCAGGGCCGCCTTGCGCGTCACCACGACCCGCCGATGCAGGATGTGCGCCGAAACCTCCATCACATCCACATCCGACACCGCGCCCACGATCCGCTGGAACTCGTCCAGCGCCTCCTCCGTGCCCACCGCCAGGATCGTGTCTCCCCGCCGCACCACCGTGTCGGGCGCCGCGACATGGGCCTCGCCCGTCGCCGCCTCCAACAGCCGCGACACGATAATCCCGGTTCCGCGCAAGCCCGGAAGCTTCGAGACGGGCAGGCCGTCCAGGTTCGGATTGGTGACGTGGAGATTGCGGCGTTTCAGCGGCGGCGCGTGGCTGCGGCGCTCCTCGTCAAACGCGGCCAGTTCCTTGGCCGGGTCGATCCGGAAGATCACGCGAAGCAGCAGGATGCAGGCGATGATTCCGAGCACGCCGCCCGGATACGCGACCGCGTAGGCCAGCGCCGGGAAACCGCGGGACACGGCGTCGAGCCCGGGCAGGGTGGCCATCGCCTCCTGGGCGGCGCCCAGGGAGGGCGTGTTTGTGGTGGCGCCGGAGAAAAGCCCCGCGGCCGCGAACGGGTTGATCCCCAGCAGGGCGGCCAGGCCGGCCGTCAGGAGCGCGCCGCCCACGACAATGCCGGCGGCGCAGAGATTGGCGGGCAGCCCCTGCCGCCGCAGCGACGCGAAAAAGCCCGGCCCGATTTGCAGGCCGATGGTGAACACAAACAGGATCAGCCCGAACTCCCGGACGAAATGGAGCACCTCCTCCTCGATGTGCCAGCCGATGTGCCCGAAGAAAATCCCCGCGAACAGCACGCCTGTGATGCCCAGCCCCACCCCGCGGAATTTGACCGCCGCCAAGGCGAGCCCGGCGAACGAAATGATCGACAGCACCAGGACGGCGTGGGCCACGGCGTTCCCGCCCGCGAGTTGCTCCAAAAGGGACATGCCCAGACCCTACCCGCCTTCGCCCCGCGGCGTCGAACGCGATTTTTCCGGTTTTGCGTTCCCGCCCGCGCTGCTACCCTGCGGGGCCATGCCAACCCTGGACGACTTTGCAAACCCGCACCTGCGGGACATCGAGATTTACGAGACGGGCAAGCCCATTGACGAGACCGCGCGCGAGCTGGGCCTGGACCCGGCTTCCATCGTCAAGCTCGCCTCCAACGAAAACCCGCTCGGCCCCTCGCCGAAGGCTGTCGAGGCGATGGTGGCCGCCGTGCGCGCCGCCCATCTGTACCCGGACGGCGGGGGCTTCCACCTGCGCGAGGCGATTGCCCGCAAGCACGGCCTGGCCCGCGAAAACGTCGTCCTGGGCAATGGCTCCAACGAAATCATTGAGCTGCTGGGCCATGCGTTTCTGAACCCGGAAACCGAGGCCGTTGTCGCGGACCACGCCTTCGTGGTGTACAAGCTCATGGCCCGGCTTTTCGGCGCGCGGTGCGTGGAAGTGGCCGACCCCGGGTTCCGGCACGACCTTGCCGCCATGCGCCGCGCCATCACGCCGCGCACGCGGCTGGTGTTCATCGCAAGCCCCAACAACCCGACCGGCACGGTCTCGACCGGGGCGGAGATCGAGGCCTTCATGGCGGAGCTGCCGCCGCACGTGATCGCCGTGTTCGACGAAGCCTATTTCGAGTTTGTGGACAACCCGCCCGACACGCTCCGCTACGTGCGCGAGGACCGGAACGCCGTGGTGATGCGGACCTTTTCCAAGGCCCAGGGCCTGGCGGGCCTGCGCATCGGCTACGGGCTCATGCCGGCGCGCATCGCGGCGTGGGCGCACCGGGCGCGCCAGCCGTTCAACGCCAACGCCGTCGCCCAGGCCGGCGCACTGGCCGGGCTGCTGGACGAGGAACACCAGAACCGCACGCGCGAAGTCGTGGCCCAGGGCCGCGCCTTCCTGGAGAAAACCTTCCGCGCCATGGGGCTGGAGTTCGTGCCGTCCCACGCGAACTTCGTACTGGTCCGCACCGGCAACGGGCGCGAGGTGTTCAAGAAACTCCTGGCCAGGGGCGTGATCGTGCGGGCCATGGACGGATACAAGCTGCCCGGCTGGATTCGGGTTTCGGTCGGGCGCCCGGAGGAGAACGAACGCTTCGCCGCCGCCCTGCGCGAACTCCCGCTGTGAGGCGGGCCCGCGGCCCCGCGGCGCTTGCCTTCCCCGGCGCGCGGATTACGGTATTTTGATGCGAACCCTGTCCGCCGCGGCGTGGCCGCGGGAGCACGCCGGAACGTACATGCGCTGGCGCTACCGGTCCACGCACCGGCCCGAACCGCACCGGCACGATTTTCACGAGCTGTTCTGGGTCGAGCGCGGCGCCGGCATCCATTTCCTCAATGGCGCCGCGCTTCCGCTCAAGCCCGGGGACCTTTTCCTTGTCCGGGCGCCCGACGCGCACGGGTTCGCCGCGGCGCCGGGCGAGGCGCTTGAATTCGTCAATGTCACCCTGCGGGCGCCGGTCTGGGACCGTGTCCGCGCCGCGCATTTTCGCGGCAGGCGCGTCCTTTTTTCCGCGCCTGCGGATGTGCCGCTCGGCCATCGGCTGGCGCCCGAACGCATCGCGCGGCTCGACATGCTATCCGCCGATCTGCGGGCCGGGCATTGGGACCGGTTGGCGGTCGAAAGTTTTCTTTTGGGCGTTCTTTCCATGCTGGCGCCCCGGCCGATGGCCCCCGCGGGGGTGCCCGTCCCCGACTGGCTCCGCCGCGCCGGGGAACGGCTTGCGGAACATCCGAACTTCTGCGCCGGGCCTGGCGCGCTGGCGCGGCTGGCGGGGCGAAGTCCCGAGCACGTCGCGCGGTCCTGCCGCCGGTTCCTGGGCAAGCGTCCGTCGGACCTTGTCAATGAAGCGCGGCTTCGGCACGCGGCGCAGTTGCTTGCGGAAACCGATATGCCGATCATTGAGATAGCCATGGATTGCGGCCTTGAGAACCTCGGCCACTTTTACGCCCTCTGCCGCCGCGGCCTCGGCGCCGCGCCGGGAGTGTGGCGCCGCCAGCATGCCAGCGCCGCCGCGGGCTGAAAAGCGGAGCGTCGGCGCCTCCGCCGCTGTATCGAGGGCGTGCCTCGGAGAAAGTGCTGAGCCTGGCCTCGGGCGCGTTGGAGCGGCGGCGCCCTCGCCGCCGTATCAAGGGTGTGCCCCGGAGAAAGTGCCGAGCCTGGACCCACGCGCGCTGGAGCGGCGGCGCCCTCGCCGCCGTATCAAGGGTGTGCCTGGGGAAAGTGTTGTGCCTGGACCCGTGCGCGCTCCGCCACTTGGGCGTTCCCCCTCGTCCCCACATGGAGCGGCGGCGCCCTCGCCGCCGTAACAAGGGCGTGGCTTGGGAAAGTGTTGTGCCTGGACCCGTGCACGCGCCGTCACTCGGGCGTTCCCCCTCGTCCCCCGCACACAAACGGCGGCGAGGGCGCCGCCGCCCCAAGGGCCCTCGCCGCCCAGGCAAAAAACGGGTTGCGGGCTGGGCGTTGGCGATTAGTTTCCCTGCCATGCAAAAACCCAAGATCATAGCCTACTTGAAACCGTCCTGCGGCTGGAGCAACGGGGTGCGCGCGGTGTTGCGCAAATACGGCCTGCCGTTCGAGGACCGGGACATCATCAACAACGCCGCCAACTTCCGCGAGATGGTGGAAAAGAGCGGCCAGGCGCTTCAACCGACGCTGGACGTTGGGGGCCGAATTGTGGCCGATGTGTCCGGCGACGAGTTGGAGGCGTGGCTGGTGCGCGAGGGCGTGGTGGCGCCGGACGCGCGGCCGGCCGGGGCGCCGACCAATTCCGCTTGCTCGGACGAGGAGCACGCGGCGCAGGCCGCGGGGGCGGGGATGAGCCCGTTGATCCAGGTGAGGAAATAAGCTCGACCGGGGCCGCGCGCATCCCCGAGAATGGCGGCATGCGAGGCGAAGGGCGCAAAGCCGGGCGTGCCGGGCTGTTGGGCCGCGGGCGCGGCTTGATGCGCGGCGCCGCGTGCGGCCTTTTTGTGGCGGGGGCATCAAGCGCGCCTGGGGCGGGCACGGCGCGGGTGGAGCGGGTGGAGGTGTCGCTGATTCCGGCGGTGGCGTCGGTGGCGCCGGGGAAGCCGTTTGCCGTGGCGGTGCGGCTGCGGATGGACGAGAAGTGGCATGTTTATTGGAAGAACCCGGCGGACTCGGGATTTCCGACGAAGGTGGCGTGGACGCTGCCGGAGGGGTTCGAGGTGGCTGGTCCGCGGTGGCCGGCGCCGGAACGGGTGGTGGTGGGCGGGGTGGTGTCGTATGCGTGGCATGGGGAGGCGTGGCTGCTGTTTGATGTCACGCCGCCTGCCGCGCTTCCGCCGGGACCCGTGAAGGTTGGGGCGGAGGTGGGCTGGCTGATGTGCCGGGAGATTTGCGTGCCTGGGGAGGCGAAGCTGGCGTTGGAGCTGCCGCAAGGGGACGGCGCGGCGGATTCGGGCGTGGCGGGGCTTTTTGCGGCGGCGGAGGGGGCGATACCCAAGGCGCCGGAGGCTTTGGGCTGGCGGGTGGCGGCGGCGGACCTGGGCGGCGCGGCTGTACGGGTGCAGGTGGCGCCGAAGGCGGCGTTTCCGGCGGGGGCGGTGCTGGAATTTTTTCCGGACACGCCGGAGCAGGTGCGGCATGACGCGGAGCAGCGGACGCTGGCGGCGGGCGGTGGGCTGGGGGTGGATCTGCCGTATTCGGCGTTGGCGAAGGGGAGGGTGGCGCGGTTGACGGGGGTTGCGGTGGTGCGGGATGGGAGCGGGAAAGTCGTGGGCGCGGCGGAGGTGGATGTGCCGGTGGATGGGGCTGGGGTTGGCGGGGGATTGGGCGGGATTTTGTGGGGCGCGTTTTTGGGCGGGCTGATTTTGAATGTGATGCCGTGCGTGCTGCCGGTGATTTCATTGAAGGTGCTGGGATTTGTGCGGCAGGGGGAGGCGCACGGGGGTGCGCTGGGGCACGGGCTGGTGTTTGCGGCGGGCGTGGTGCTGTCGTTTTTGGCGTTGGCGGGATTGTTGATCGGGCTGCGGGCGGCGGGGCAGGAGCTGGGGTGGGGGTTCCAGTTCCAAGCGCCGGGGTTTCTGTTGTTTTTGTGCGTGCTGGTGTTGCTGATCACGATGTCGTTGTTCGGGGTGTTTGAGATTGGGACCTCGATGATGGGCGTGGGAAGCGGGCTGGCGGCGAAGGAAGGGTTCGCGGGCTCGTTTTTCAGCGGGGTTTTGGCGACGACCCTGGCGACGCCCTGCACGGCGCCGTTCATGGGGGCCGCGGTGGGATTCGCGCTGGCGGAGCCGCCGGTGGTGACCCTGGCGGTTTTCGCGGCGCTTGGGGTTGGGATGGCGGCGCCGTATGTGCTGTTGACGGCGGACCCGCGGCTGCTGCGGTTCTTGCCGAAGCCGGGGGCGTGGATGGAGCGGTTCAAGCAGTTCTGCGGATTCCCGATGCTGGCGACGTTGCTTTGGTTGGTGTGGGTGTTTGCGTCGGCGCGGGGGGTGGACGCGGCGGCGGGGCTGGGGGTGTTTCTGGTGGCGCTGGCGCTGGGGGTGTGGCTGGTGGGCTCGTTTGCCGGGCCGGTGGCGAAGGGGCGGTCCCGAGCCCTGGCCTGGGCGGCGGCGGCGGTGTGCGCGGGGGCGGGCTGGGTTTGGGGTGGGGGCCCGGCGGTGGCGGAGGCGGGGGAGAAGCGGGGGATCGCGTGGGAAGCGTGGTCGGCGGAGCGCGTGGCGGCGTTGCAGGCGGAGGGGCGGCCGGTATTTGTGGATTTCACCGCGGCGTGGTGTTTGTCGTGCAAGGCGAACGAAGCGTCGTCGCTGGAGATACCGGCGACGGTGGAGCTGTTCCGGGCTCGGAATGTGGCGGCGTTGAAGGGGGATTGGACGCGGTTTGATCCGGAGATCAAGCGCGCGCTCGAAGCGCACGGGCGGGCGGGGGTGCCGTTGTACTTGGTGTATCCGGGCCGGGCGGGGGCGGCGCCGGCGGTGTTGCCGGAGCTGCTGACGCCGGGGATTGTGGCGGAGGCGGTGGGACGGGCGGCGGAGTTGTGAAGCGGGGCCGCCGGCCGCGAGGCGCGCGGAAAAATGAAGACGTCGGATTTTGATTTTGATCTGCCGGCTGATCTGATCGCGACCGAACCGGCGGCGCGGCGGGACGGGGCGCGGTTGATGGTGGTGGACCGGGGGCGGCGGAGTTGGGAACACCGGAGCGTGGCGGATTTGCCGTCCCTGGCAAGGGCGGGAGACGTGTGGGTGTTCAACGATTCGCGGGTGTTGCCGGCGCGGTTGATCGCGGAGGACGGGGTGGTGGAGTTGTTGCTGGTCGAGGAGACGGGTCCAGGGCACTGGGTCTGCCTGGCGACGCCGGCGAAGCGGACACGGGCCGGGGCGCGGTTCACGTTTGCGCGGCGGGACGGCGGGGGGACGGTGGGGGCGGAGGTGCTGAAGACCCTGGAGCGTGGGGAGCGCGTGGTGCGGTTTCACGGGGCGTTTGAGCCGGAGGCGTTCGGGCTGACGCCGTTGCCGCCGTACATATTGGCGCGGCGCAAACTGGAGGCGGGCGGGGACGCGGACGGGGCGGCGCGGGAGCGTCCGGGGGACCGGGAACGGTATCAGACGGCGTACGCGCGGGAGGCGGGTTCGGTGGCGGCGCCGACGGCGGGGCTGCATTTCACGCCGGAGATGATGGCGGCGTTGCCCGCGGCGTTCGTGACGTTGCACGTGGGGCCGGGGACGTTCCGTCCGGTGAAGACCGCGGACGTGGAGGGCCACGTCATGCAGAGCGAACGTTATTGGCTGCCGGAAGAGACGGCGCGGCGGGCGCGGGCGGCGTCCCGGCGCGTGGCGGTGGGGACAACGGCGGCGCGGGTGCTGGAGTCGGTGAACGAGCTGCGCGGGCACGGGGGCCGGACGACGTTGTTTGTGCGTCCGCCGCACCGGTTCCGGCATGTGGACGCGCTGGTGACGAACTTTCATTTGCCGCGGTCCACGTTGTTGATGTTGGTGGCGGCGTTTTTGGAGAACGGGGGCGGGGCGGCGCGGCCTGGGGACGGGCTGGCGTTTTTGAAGGAGGCGTACGCGGAGGCGGTGCGGGAGCGGTACCGGTTTTACAGCTTTGGGGACGCGATGCTGGTCGTGTAAGCGGGTGAATCCTTGCGGTCCGGGGGAGGCGGTGGCCGCGGGGATTCGCGGGCACGCGGCGTTGAAATTAAGGGATTGACCCGAACGGCGCGGGGCGTTAACGAGAGTGCATGATGAAAAGCCGGATGTTGGCGGCGGCGTTGGCGGGGGGGTGCTGGGCGTTGGGAGCGGATTCGCTGGTGGCGCAGCAGGCGCCGGGTTTCAAGGTGACGGAGATCAAGGTGGATTTTCCCGAGACCCCAAGGAAGGGTGTGAACGCGCAGGGGAGCAAGAAGAAGGCGCTGGAGGACGAGAAGTGGATGGAGATCGAGGCGCAGTTTGAGGCGAATCCCGATGACCGGGATGTGCCGGGGAAGTTTTTGGACCAGGTCCAGGTGAAGATTCATGTGCTGGCGCCGGAGGACGAGGAGACGGGGCAGCGGGAAATTTATTCGGTGGACCTGGTGTACGGGCCGTTGCGGAAGTCGCGGGAGGTGTATGCGGTGGCGTATCTGCCGCCGGCGGTGGTGGGCAGGTTTGGCGGGGATTCGGTGATGAAAACCAAGGCCAACGTGGCGGTGGAGATTTTTTTCAAGGGGCGGGTGCAGGGGGAGATGGAGCTTTTGGAGAAGGGGAAGAAGGCGGGCGAGGAGGGATGGTATACGCGCGGGGGCAAGACCGGGGTGCTGGTGCCGGTCACCAAGACGCCGTGGGCGATGGATTATTGGGACCGGTATCCGCCGTTGATGGAGGCGGGCAGGTAGCGGCGGGGGAGAACCGGCATTTTGGGCCATGGCGTCAGCTTCCTCGATCATTACCGTTGACCTCGGTGCCTTCAGCATCAAGGTGGGCGTGTTCCAGCCTTCCGGGCGCGGGTTGGCGGTGTTGGGGTTCTCGTCCACGGTGCTTGGGGTGGACCACGCGGCGGAAGACGAGCACCGGGCGGCGGCGGTTACGGGGGCGCTGCGGACGGCGCTGGGCGGGCGCCGGGTCCGCAACGCGCCGGTGTCCTACAGCGTGTCGGGGCAATCGGTGTTCACGCGGTTTGTGAAGTTGCCGCCCTCGGCGCCAGAGAACGTGGAGCGGATCGTCCGCTTCGAGGCCGGGTCGAACGTTCCGTTTCCGATGGAGGAAGTGGTTTGGGACTACCAACTGATGGCGGGAGGCGCGGGAACGGAATTGGAGGCGGTGATCGTGGCGATCAAGGCTGACATTCTTGACCGGATCGACGGCGCGGTGTTGGCGGCGGGGTGCCTGCCCAAGCGCGTGGACGTGGCGCCGCTGGCGCTCTACAACGCGGTGCGCTTCAATTACGCCGATTATCCCGGTTGCACCCTGGTGCTGGACATAGGGGCGAAGACCACCCAGTTGCTGTTTGTGGAGGCCGGCCGGGTGTTCATCCGGGGCGTGCCGATTGCGGGCAACCAGATCACCCACGCCATCGAGTCGGATTTGGGCGGGAGCTTTGCGGAGGCGGAGGCGGTGAAACACGACAAGGCGTTTGTCGGCCTGGGCGGCGCCTATGAGGACCCGGCCGATCCGGTCGCGGCGCGCGCGTCGAAGGTGGTGCGCGGGGTGTTGACGCGGTTGCACGCGGAGGTTGCGCGGTCCATCGGTTTTTACCGGAGCCAGCAGGGGGGCGCGGCGCCGTCGCGGATCCTGCTGACGGGCGGGGGCAGCATGATGCCCTACATGGATTTGTTCTTTTCCGAGAAGCTTGGCGTGCCGGTGGAGCCCTTCAATCCGCTGCGCAACGTCGCGGTGGGCCGGGGAATCGATCCCCAGGCGCTGGGCCGGTCCGCCCATTTGATGGGCGAGGTGGTCGGGCTCGCGTTGCGGGACGTGGCCGAGTGCCCGCTGGAGGTGGACCTGATCCCCGCGGCGACCCGGGCGCGGCGCGTGGCCCGGGAGCGGCGTTCGATGATTTTTGCGGCGGCGGCGGCCCTGGCGTTGATGTTTGGGGCGTTGTGGTTCGCGGAATCGCGGCGCGCGGCGGTGATGGCGGAGGAGCTGGAAAGCCGCAACGCGGAGCTGCGGCGGCTTCGGGCCGAGGAGGCCAAACTCAAGAAGGAGGAGGGCTCGTTCGCGGCCAACCGGACGCGGGCGGACCAGTTGTTGCAGCTCGCGCGGGACCGGATGTTCTGGGTGGGGCTGCTGGAAGAGTTGAACCGGATCACGCCGACAGGCGTGTGGATCACGTCGCTGGAGGGCGCGGCCAACGGGTCGGTCCTGCCGGCCCTTGTGCGGCCTGCGGCGCCGCCGCAGCAGGGTGGCCCGCGGAGCATGGGCGCGGCCGCGGCCAGGCGCCAGGAAGGCGGGACGGCGGTTGACGAACTGATCCTGGAAGGTTTTTACGAGGCCTACGACAAGGAGGCGTTGCGCGATCCGGAGAAGATGCAGGAAACGGGGGAACAGACGATCAAGCGTTTCCTGAACAACCTGACCAAGTCGGAGTGGTTTGCCATGAACCGCGCGGCGATTGAGGATCCGCAATTTGTGAAGGTCGAGCTGGTGGCGGCGCAGGAGGACAAGCTGGCGCTTGATTTCCGGGTGCGCGCAAAACTTAAAAACCCGATATCGCTGGTGCCGTGATGGACTGGATTCGCAACAACGTGAGCCTTGTGACGCTGGGCGTGCTGCTGGCGGTGGTCCTGGGTGCGGGCGCATTTGTGTGGTCCGGCGCCCGCGCGCGGACGGCGGCGCTGGAGCAGGAGCTGTCCAACGCCGGGGCGGAGATCATCCAGTTGAAGGCGCGGGCGATTTTTCCGAGCCCGGAAAACGTCGAGAAGCTGAACAAGAACAACGCGGCGCTGGAAGGGTTCCTGGCGCCGGCCGTCAAGCGCCTGGGCGAAGCGGAGGCCGCCGGCGAGGTGATGAACCCCATCGATTTCCAGACCCGGCTTCGGCAGGTGCGCGACCAACTCACCGCGGAATGCAAGGATCTGGTGGAAATCCCGCCCAATTTCGCGTTCGGCTTCTCGAGGTACGAGAACGCCATGCCCACGCGCGAGGCGACCGGGATGCTGACCAAGCAGCTCGCGATCGTCCAGGAACTCGTGAAATTCCTTGTGGACGCCCGGGTGCGAAAGCTGTCCGCCATCCAGCGCATGCCCGTCGAGGAAATGGGGGGGCGCGGCGCGGATGCCCAGGAAAGGCGCCCGCAGGGCGGCGCGGGGGATGGCGCGGATTTGCTGCCGGGCATCCACATCAACCGTCCGGACCTGGCCTACACCTCGATGCCGTTCGTGGTCCGGTTCACGTCCAAGGACGCGGAGCTGCGGGCGTTTGTGAACCGGCTGGCCGGAGCGGAACAGACCCCGCCGCGTTACGTGATCCGGTCAGTGCGGGTTAACAACCAGAAGGCGCAGCCGCCCACGGTGCGGGATTTGAAGGACCCGGCGAAGCTTCAGGCGAACACGGCGTTCCGGTCCGAGGCCGAGCGCCAGCAGATGGTGGACAGCATGACCACGGGCAAGGCGATCATGATCTTCGGCGAGGAGTCCATCGATGTGGAGATGCGCGTGGATTACGTGGAATTGCGCGGGCCGGAGGCGCCGCGGGCGGAGGCCAAACCCAGGGGGAACCGGCCATGAACTGGTTGCGCGGGAACATCGAACACGCCGTTTTGTTGGCGGTGCTGCTGGTGGCGGCTGTGGTGGGATTGCTCGCGGCGCTGGGCCTGGACATGGCGGTGCCGCCGCCGGAGGGTTCCGCTCGTGCCGCCAAGCAGGTGGATTCCGATCTTGAGGCCTACGCCGGTCTGGACGCCGAATTGGGGAAGGCTCCCAACTGGCGCCCGCCGGAGTCGGGCCACAGGCTCTTCATTTCGCGCCGGATCGAGTGGCTGCCGGCGGAAGGGAAGCTGGCGGTCTATGACGAAACCAAGGGGCGCGGGCGCTACGGGATCACCGACGAATGGCTGAAGAAGCACCGGTTCCCAACCGACGTCCTGAGAGTCGAAGCGCAGGACGAGGACGGGGACGGGTTTGTCAATGGTGAGGAATTCCAGAAAGGCACCGACCCCCGGGACCCGGCCAGCCACGCGCCCTACACCGACAAACTCCGCGTGGCGTCCTACGAGCCGGTGCCGTTTAAAATGATGCTCGGGTCCTACGAGATGGTTTCCGGGGAGAACGTTTTCCAGATTCGGATGCCCGGGCTGCCCGACCGGAGGAAACAACGCCAGCTCGTGAAGATCGGTGGCGTGGTGGAGGGTTGGAAGGCCGTCGCCTTTCGCCAGAAGGTGTACGAGAAGCTCAACGACAAGACCGGCATCATGCAGACCTACGACGAGTCGGAACTGGACCTCGCCAACGAAATCTCGGGCGACCAGATCACGCTGGTGAAGGGCGTCCTTTCGGACGCGCCCAGGCACACGGGCAAACTGCTGTTCCTGGTGGAGAACCGGCAGATCGACGTGTTCAAAGGGGGCACATTCGAGATGAAAGGCGCAACCTACAAAGTGCTCGATCTCAAGGATGGCGCCGCAAGTGTGGCGCCCGCCGACCAGCCTGACGCGGCGCCCGTCGCCATCGGGCCGGTGAAGGGCGACGACCAAACGCCGTCAGGTGGCGCCCCTGGAGCGGCGGCGCCCCCGCCGCCGTAAAAGTGCGGTGCGCGAGGGGAAGGTTGGGAATGTTCGGGAAGATCACGGCACGGGCTGCGTCCGTTGCGAAAGGGGACGGCGCCGGAGAGCGACGGACAAGTGGGGCGGCCCAAGCGGCGAATGGCGCGCAAGCCCATGCACCCCACAACCTGGAGCGGCGGCGCCCTCGCCGCCGTAAAAGTGCGGCGCACGTGGGGAAGGTTGGGAATGTCCGGGAAGATTGTGGCACGGGCTGCGTCCGTTGCGAAAGGCGACGGCGCTGGAGTGCGAGGGACTAGTGGGGCGGCCCAAGCGGCGAATGGCGCGCAAGCCCACGCACCCCCTCAACCTCGAGGCGGAGCCTTGAAACGGCGGCGAGGGCACCGCCGCTCCACGAGGCGCCCTTGTCCCCGCGTGACACATTGTCGAGACTCGCCCCTGGAGCGCCCGCGCCCCGCCGCCGAAAGGCTGGGGCGGGAGGATAAATAGTTCTTGCATTCAGTGGCGCGGCGCACATTCTGGACCTTATGCGGACGTGCATTCATTCGGTCCTCAAGGGCTCCCTTGCCGCTGCGGCTTTCGGCGCGGCCATCATCACGGGTTTTCCGGTTGCGGCGGCAGCCGACGAGTTTGGCGGCCTTTCGCCAGGGGGCGGGCGCACCAGCGTCAATCGAACGATCCAGGACGAGCTGGTCCGGCGCAAGAACCTGGTGATCTCCGGACAGAAGGCGCTCAATGACGGAGCCCAGCTCTACGCGGCGGATGAGTTGGAGGCGGCGCGGGAACGGTTTCGCTGGGTGCTGGACAACGTGCCGGTGACGCAGGAAACGATGCGGATGCACCAGGCCGCCGCCGCCGGGGTGATCAACTGCGACATCCATCTCGGCAATCGCGCGCTGGAGAAAAAGGACTGGGAGGCGGCGCGGACCTACACGCTGAACGGATTGGAGCTCTCGCCGGAAAACCGGGAGTTGAAACGGATTTTGCTGGAGGCGGAGAAGGAACTCGGGTTGACAACCGAGCACCTGCCGGTCTGGGAGAAGAATTCGGTGGTTACGCCGGAGTTTGTGAAGGCCGTAGAGGAGGTCCGGGAGCTTCTTTACGAGGGCGACCAGTTCCGCAACACGGGCCAGTATCTGGTGGCGGACCGCCGCTACCAGCAGGCGCTGGCGATCGACCCCTACAACGAGCAGGCGCGGGCCGGGATCGAACGGACGGCCGAGCTGAAGCACAAGTACTATAAGGACGCGCAGATTCATGGCCGCAACGAGTTGCTGTACCAGGTCACCAAGGGTTGGGAACGCCCCGTGCCCAAGAACATCCTGAAGCCCGAGAGCGAGATGTCCCAGTTGCCCGCCAGCCTGTCGAATATCGGGCGAATGAACGAGAAGCTGGCGTCGATGATTGTGGACCGGGTCGCCTTCGAGCAGGCGACCATCGAGGAGGCCGTCGAATTCCTCCGCAAGAAGGCGCGCGAGCTTGATCCGGAGGGGTTGGGCGTGAATTTTGTGCTCAAGACCGCGGTCTTCGCGGCGCCTGCCGCGGACGGCGCGGCGGCGGCGCCCGCGCCCGCCGCGGCGCGGCAGATCGACCTGAAGCTTGACCAGTTGAACATGCTGGAGGTGGTGAAGCTGGTCGCCCAGCAGGCGGACATGAAATGGCGCGTGGACGAGTTCGCCGTGGTGTTCGCGCCCAACGCGGAGAACCTGGAGACACTGTTCACCCAGGAATTCCGGGTCCCGCCTGGGTTTATTACCAGCAAAATTGATTTGGGCGGAGGCGAGCAAGGCAAGCTGGGCGAGGCGGTGACCATCCAGCGCGAAGAAATCCGCAAGAAGCTGGAAGGTTTCGGCGTCGAATTCCCGACGGGGGCGACCGCGGTTTACCTGCCGAACGGCAGCCGTTTGGTGGTGCGCAACACCCAGCAGAACCTGGACCTGATCGAAGAGGCGCTGCGGCAGGAGGGCGGCGATGTTGCCCCGCAGGTGCAGATCGAGACCCGGTTTCTGGAGATCAACCAGTCGGATATCGACGAGCTGTCCTTCCGCTGGAATATAAACCAGCGGCGGCGGGGGCAGTCCACCGTCACCGACACGCCCGGACTTCGGACATCGGTGCCGGCCGATCTGGGGGAGGGATGGTTGCCAACCGACTTGCTCGTCGGCAACGGGGCGCTCTCGGCGAACAGCCTCGATTCGCTGCTTTCCCAGGCGATTGGGCTGTTTACCGACCCGATCGGCAACTCGCTCCAGCACGCGCTCACCTTGGGCAAGTACAAGTTTGAGATGCTGGTGTACGCCCTTTCCCAGAAGACGGGCAACGACCTGATGGCGGCGCCAAAAGTCACAACAAAGAGCGGCCAGGAGGCCGAAATCAAGATCGTCCAACAGTTCTACTATCCCGAGGAGTATGAAGATCCTGAGATCGACGACAACATCTCGATTTTGCCATCTGGGAACTTCGTGCGTTTCGTGACCCCATCTTCCCCAACCACGTTCGAGCAGGAAGAGGTCGGCGTGATTCTCACCGTGAACCCGCAGGTGGGGCCCGACAATTTGACCGTCGATCTCACGCTCGTTCCGAAAGTCGTCGAGTTCGAGGGCTTCATCAACTACGGAACGCCAATCAACTCGATAGATCTGACAACAGGCGAGACCCTGCCAATCACCGACAACATCATCAACAAGCCGGTCTTCAATCTGCGCCAGGTCGAAACCAAGGTGCAGGTTTCCGATGGCCAGACCGTGATGCTGGGCGGTTTGATCCGGGAGGACGTGCAGAAGATCGACGACAAAATCCCGCTGTTCGGGGACATTCCTCTCGTCGGGCGCCTGTTCCGCTCGAAGATCGATCAAAGCGTGAAGAAAAACCTTCTGATCTTTGTGACTTGCAATCTGGTGCGTCCGGATGGCGGCTTGTACAACCGGCGCCCGATTGAAGATCCCAACAGCTTCGACAATTGGCCGGAGTTTGAAACGGTGACCCGAATGAAACCGGTCCTGGCCCCCGCCCCGCGGGCCGGTGACGGCAAGGACATGGCGGCCTTGGAGGGCGGAAAGTGAGCGCCCGCCCGGCGAAGGAAGGAATGACGAACATGAGAATTGCGATGAAGCCCCTGATTTCGAAGGCGATGGTCTTGGGTGCGCTGGTGCTGGCGCCGGTCGCGGTGCGGGCGGATGGGTCGGCGATGAAGGATTCGCGGGCTGCCCTTTACCAGTCGGCGCAGAAGGCATCCCAAGAGGCGATCACCCGGCGGACGGAGAACCAGATCCGGGCGACGGCCTTGCTGAAGGAGGGGGATGCGGCCTATGCGGCGAAGGATTACCGCCTGGCGATCGACAAGTATCGCGCCGCGCGGACCCTGCTTGAACCCCCGGCCCCCGCCACGGCTGCGCTTCTGAACAAGGTGTATGATGGATTGGCGTTCAGTTTGATCGAACTGGCGAAGGAAGATGTGGAGGCCGGACGGTTGGACGATGCGCGTGCGCACGCGGACGAAGCGATGTCTGTGGCTCCAAACAATCGGCGAATCTTTGAGGAGCGCAAGGCGATCTATTGGTCGATGGGCGTCGAGGTCGATGTTTACGGGACGCCGATGGTCGAGGATAACCCCGCCATCACGCCACGCCTGATGAAGAACATCAAGGAGGTCCGGGACCTTCTGGTCAAGGCCGAGGATTACCGCCTCACAGGCCAGTACGACGCCGCGGAAAAGGCGTGCTACGACGTGCTTAAGATCGATCCCTTCAACTCCGCGGCGCGGAAAAAGCTGGATGACGTGGTGAAGCTGAAGCACCGCTACGCGGAAAAGGCCCAGCAGTCCGCCCGGGCCGAGGGCATGGCCGAAGTTGCGGCGGGCTGGGAACTTCCAGCCCCGCGCGAAGTGATCGCCATTGGACAGGGGGAGGACAGCCAGCCGCTGGCCGGTTCCGCGATTGTGGATTTGGAGCGCAAGCTGAAGGGCATGATCGTGGCCCAGGTCAATTTCGATCAGGCAACGGTTCCGGATGTCATCGCCTTTCTCAACGCGAAGTCGAAGGAGTTGGACCCGGCCAAGCGGGGCGTCAATTTTGTCGCGCGCCTCGATGACGCCTCGGCCGGCGCGGAAATTTCCCTCACGCTTGGCGGCGTTCCGATGCTGGACGTGCTCAAATACGCGACGCAGGTGGCGAACCTGAAGTACAGGATTGAAGAGTACGCCGTCGTGATCCTGCCGCTCTCCTCCACCGACCAGCAGCTCCTGACGAAAGAGTACAAAGTGCGCCCGGACTTCTTCAATACGCAGGTGACCGCCGGGGCGGCGGATGCGGGTCGTGGGGGCAGGGGGGGCGCCGCAGGCTCCCGCGCCTTGGCTGACGCGGTGAGCATATCACGGGTTACCGACATCAAGCAGTTCCTCAAGGACAAGGGAGCGCAGTTGCCTGACGGTTCGGTGGTGGTCTATTCGCCGGGTGCCAACCGCCTGCGGGTCCGTTCCACGCCGGAGGATCTGGAGTTGATCGATTATCTCCTGGGCGGTTCCACCGTGACGCCCCAGGTGGCGATTGAGACCAAGTTCGTTGAGCTTAATCAGAACGACTTTGACGAGCTCTCTTCGGCGATGAACATCGTGAAGGAAGGGAATTTCACATCGCCAGTGGTGGTGGGTGATCCGCTCAATCCCGCTTCTCCGAGTTCGGCGAATAACATGGACGGACTTAACAGTCTCGACGGCCTGCGCAGCTCGGCAAACCTGCCTGTGGATTCGCTCCAGGGGTTGCTGGCGGCAAATACGGCGGGTGGCGTTCTTGGAAGAAGCCCGAACAATTTCAATTTCATGATCAACGTGGGCGGGTACACCTTCGATGTGCTTCTGCGGACCCTTTCCCAAAAGAAGTCCGTGGATCTTCTCTCGGCGCCAAAGGTGACGACACGCAGCGGCGAGAACGCGAAGATCAAAATCATCCGGCGGTTCTGGTATCCCACCGAATACGAGGCGCCTGAGCTGCCGAACTTTAATGAAGAGGACGACGATGCCGTTTTTGTCGGGGCGCCCCCCGTGGTGGAACCGGCGAACCCGACGGAATTTGAGGAGAAGGAGATCGGCGTAATCCTTGATGTGCGTCCGCAGGTGGGACCGGACAACTACACCATCGACCTGGACTTGGTCCCGCAGGTGATCGAGTTCGAGGGGTTCATCAACTACGGCACTCCGATCACCATTCCGGATGACGACGAGCTTTATGTTCTGACCGAGAACGTGATCAACCTCCCGGTCTTCAACAACCGCCAGATCAAGACAAGTGTGCAGGTGTATGACCAGCACACCGTGGTGCTCGGGGGGCTGATTCGTGAGGATGTCAACACCATTGACGACAAGATTCCGTTGCTGGGCGACATCCCGGGCCTGGGGCGGCTTTTCCGCTCCAAAGTCAAGGAGTCGACAAAGAAGAACTTGATGATTTTTGTGACCCCTTCGTTGATTACGCCAACCGGGGAACTGCTGAATCCCCCGGATCCAGTGGTGGGGCGCGGGTCACGGGCTGTCGCGAAATAGGCTGGTCTGCATCATCAAATACAGGAGTTGAAACAAATGAAGAGCAAGAATTGGAAACTATGCTGCGCCGCGATGTTCCTGGCCATGGGGATCTCGAATGCGCTGAGCCAGGCTGAACGGGATAACCGGATCATCGGCACCTATCAGGGCGCGATTGGGCCGGGATCTACCGCCGGTGGCCAGTCGAATATTATTCAGATTACGGGAGGCTTGTTCGTGGCCAGGATTAATCACAACACGCTTGGTTATCACGAGGGAAGGTTGGTTCAGGGTGTTCTGTTCTCCTATGGCCGGGCCGAGCCGCTGACGGGTTCAATTGTTGTTGCACCGTTTCCGGACAGGAATAACCGGGATCTGACAATTGACTTTGGAGAATTGACTCTGACGGGGGAGTCCGGCGTGGATATCAGCGGGTACCCAGCCGCGGGTGAGGCCACGTACGTGGACCGTGCGCCGGGCTCGTTGCTTCGGGGAAACATCACGTATGAAGGGCTGTTTGATCCGGGTTTCATGAACTGCGAAATGGAGTTGGCCAAGATCAGTCCGCGGTTCCTGACATCAGTGGTCTCGCGGAAGGTGCAGCGCTAAGCCGCCGCGCTGGCTTGCGCCGATCCGTGGGCCGCGGTGCAGGGGATGAATCTCTTCCGGCAACAGGCCGTCCGTGCAAACCGGCGGGCTCTTGGCTTCTCCGTGGTGGAGTTGATCGTTGTTGTGGCGATTCTCGCGATCCTCTTGGGGCTGCTGTTCCCAGCCCTGACTGGGGCGAATCCGTCCATCAATCTGCTGCGGTGCGTGCAGTTGCGGAAGAAACTTGGAGAAGCGGGATTGCTCTATCTCGCGGAGCGGGGAGACGACCGAACGCAATTGCGATTAAGCGATTCGGCGTGGCGGGACGCTTTGGCGCCGTACGGAGCTGAAGACAAGCATTGGTGGTGCCCCGGCTGGCCCAAGGAAGAGCTTGGCGACCGGGAGGAAGGCGCATTTTGCTCGGATTTCATGTATGCGGGACTGACACCCTACGACTCCCAGCATTCGGGCGAACGCGGGTCCCTCTATATGTTCGTGGAGAGAATCAGCCACCACCATGAGTTGTACGTGGTCGTTATGGGGGATGGCCGTGCGACGTTCCAGGATTTTTTCAAGTGAATGGGTGCCGGCATTGTGGGAGTGGGGTGGTCATGCGCGATCCGCACAGTTGCGGCGGTAGGCCAGCAGGAGGCCCAGAAGGGATGCGCCAGCGGCGAAAAGCAGGGCTTTGAACGGCACCCGGAAGGCGGCTTCGTTTTCGAGTTCGGCATCGAGGAAGACGGGCTCCGAACGGGCAACGGGAATTGTGCCGTCAAGCGCCTCGATTGAAAACCGGTAGCTTCGGGCCGGGTCTATGTCCGCGAGGCCGAATCCATGCCGGTCTGTGGAAAAGTTCGTTCGGCGCCAATCCGGGTTTGGCGCCCAACGCACAAGAATTCCCGTTGGTGTGAGGGTTGTAGGAGTCCAAGCAACCAAACGAAGGCGGGAGGTCGGATCGGACGGTGAGGGACGCCAGACAACCGCGGGAAGTTGATTGGGGTCCGTGATCAGGCGCAGGGCGTCCAGATGAAGCCGGGGAAGATCGGGCGAAAGCATGATAAACATGGAGGGCGTTCTCGATGGGCGCTCCATGGTGGGCGGGTCTGGATTCCCGGCCGGAACCCCCTGCGGGGCGGGTCTCGGCAGGAAATCGCGAGTGGACTGAGGCATGGAATCGGGCGCCGGCGTTGTGATTCCCGGTCTGGGTGGGCTGGCCACACGCGCTTGAAGGAGCAGTTCGCCGGCCCGTCCGCCGGCAACCCGCAGGTTGGTTGCAATCCGGCCATCTCGGGAAGGGGTGAACGTTACGGTGACGGTCCCCGTTCGCCCCGCGGGAAGGACCATCCGGGATGGGCGAACCAGGAAAGGATTGTCCGCAGCGAAAGTTCCCGTCCAGGGAAGTTCACCGGTGTTAACAACCTCTACAGTGGCGTTCGAAGGCGGGTTTTCGGTGGTCAATTCGCCGAACTCGATGGCTTGTGGCTCGAACTTCAGGAATGCCGGTGCATGAAGGATCGCCCGGATGGGCACCTCTGCGTCCTGCAAGTCCGATGCAACGGCAAGGCGCCCGGTCAGGCTGCCGCTGGTAATGGACGCGGGAAGGGCCAGGATGGCGGTGGCGTGGGAGCGCGGTGGAATGTGCAAGAGGTTGGATGCGACCTGAAAGGGAGGGGAAGGTTGCAGAGTCACAAGAATAGAGACGGGAGCGAGATTTGAGATCGCCAGGAAGGCGGGCTCGGTTCTTCCGTCGGGCGACTGGGCCAGTGTGACCATGTTGGTGGGAATCTGAAGGCATGGAATCCCAGTCGCCGTCAACCGGTGCTTCAAGCCGTAAGGCGATAGGATGAGCGTGCCATCCGTGCGTCCGGCCGCCCTGAGAGCCAACTCGATGGGGACTTCCAAGGTCCCTGCCGGTGGAATGGCATAGGAGTCGATACCGGCAAGCCGGTAGGGCGGTGTGATCGACAGCGTCCCGGACGCAGTAGCGCCACCCTGGTTGCGGATTGAGACACTCCCGCGAAGAGTCTCGCCGACGGTTCCTGTCCCGAGGCTGGTCATTGGGGCGGTGGTTTCGAGAATGGCTCGCAGGACGCGGATTGTGACCTCGCCGGCGACCAAGTCGCCGCCCCCAGTCGGGGTAGCGCGGAAGGTGAAGCCGTCCGAATCGGAGGGGGAGGAGGGATCGTGGCGGTAGGTGACTGTGGCCCGGTCGGAATCGCCGATCCTGGGCATCTGGCGCCAGTTTACGAGACTTCCGGACAGGGGCGGGCGGTCCACCTCGAACTCAAACTCGGGGAGGCGCCCGAAAGCCGGCTTCTTCCGGAAATCCAGAATACGGAGTTCAATGACGGTCTCGCCTCCGGCTGGAACGGTTGCGGCGGTTTCGACGGCGTAGCTGCCACGGGGTTTCGCGAGGTCAGCCTGGGCGGCGGGCAGGCAAAGACAGAGACAGGCGCTGAAGGCGCGGATGCATGCGCCTGCTGGCGGCGGGATGGCGCCAAAGAGCCTCACGGATAAAGAATAGGCGGATTGGCGGCGGAGGGAAGCGGCGATGTGGAGCGGCGGCGCCCTCGCCGCCGTTTCGAGGGTGCGCCTCGGGGAAAGTGCTGTGCCAGGATCCGCGCGCGCTCCGGCACGTGGGCGCTCCTTCCGTTCCCCGTGGAGCGGCGGCGCCCTCGCCGCCGTAAATGTGCGATGGGTGAGGGGAGGGGTCTAAGAAGTGGCAAGGGCGCGTTGTTCGGGCACGGCCCATTCTCGAAGTGTGCCGTTTCGAGGGTGCGCCTCGGGGCCATCCCCTCGTCTCCATGCTGGCACCTTGCAGCCAAGCCAGTTGGTGTTAGCGTCGCGCATGTACCCACGGTTCATCGCGAGAAAGGTTTTTCTTTCTATTTTTATGCGGAGGAAGGCACTGAACCGCCGCACATCCACGCGGATAGGGCGGATGGTACGGCCAAGTTCTGGCTTCAGCCCGTGCGGCTGGCTTATGCGGAAAAGCTGAAGGTTGCGGAACTGCGCGAGGCGGAACAGATTGTACGGCGCCAGCAAAGCAAGTTCATGGATCGATGGAATGAGTTCTTCAACTGCGAGAGTTAAGGAAATGTCCGTCGGAAGCGATTTCCTGCGGGTGGGTCTTGACGACGGCCGGGTGATCGAGGTGCCTCTCGGCTGGTACCCGACGCTGTATCACGCTTCCAAGGCGGAGATCAAGAAGTGGAAGCCCTGCGGCGCCGGGCGGGGCATTCATTGGCCGGGCCTTGATTATCATCTGAGTGTTGATGGGCTGCTCCGGGGAGCGAGGGAGGCCGGGGGCGTGACCCGCCACACCATGGCCGAGGCTTGAGCTGGAATTGGGCGTCCGGCGCCATGGAGCGGCGGCGCCCTCGCCGCCGTAACGAAGATGTGCCTCGGGGAAAGTGCTGTGCCAGGATTCGCGCGCGCTCCGGCATTTGGGCGCTCCTTCCGTCCCCCTTGGAGCGGCGGCGCCCTCGCCGCCGTAACGAGGATGTGCCTCGGGAAAATGCTGTGCCCGGCCCCGCGCGCGCTCCGGCACTTGAGCGCTCCCCCCGTCCCCCGCACAGGTACGGCGGCGAGGGCGCCGCCGCTCGTGCGCTGCGGAGCAGCGCTACCCTCCAGGGTGGGAGACCC
>CAYSZK010000004.1:0-80795 GCA_964435495.1 uncultured Verrucomicrobiales bacterium | reverse complement strand
GCCGTTCCATGTAAATCAATTGCCCTCCGTGGTAGCTGATGTTGTTTCCCCAGAGGCGCACCGGCGTGCCATCGGCGAAGGCCAGGTCGTCGCCGCGCGCCTCCAGCGGGCCGTGCTTGCCAATCGGTTCGAGGAGCTCGGAGAAATCCAGCACGGGGGTTTCCCCCTCCGGGTGGTGCGGCTGGAACGGCCACCAGTCCGCCGTGGCGATGCCGTCCGCCAGGGGGTGTGGGAGGGCGGTGTCCCCGGGCTTGCGGGAGCCGGCCGGGACGAATGGCGTTCTGGAAAAGACAAAGCAATCGAAGTGCTGCTGCGCCCGTTGCTGGCCCGGCTTGGTGGCGAGACGGACCGAAAGGGCGTGCTCGCCGGCATCGAGTTTGACCTTGCCGATGCAAACCCAGGACGCGACGCCCTCCGCATTGCCTAGAGGAAACTTGATGAATTCGTAGTTGCCGCCGGTGGCGGTCAGGACATTCCACGTTCCGCCGCCAAGCCGCCATTCGAAGTCGTTCCAATGCCGCCATCCCAGACGGCACCAGAACTCGTATTCCCCCGATTCCCGGCAATGAAATTTCCAGGTGGCGGAACATGCGGCCGCGGGTTCGCTGACAAATGCCCCCACGGCCGCACCCCCGGAAAAGGCGGGGCTTTCCAGCTTTCTCAATTCGGTGCCGGGCGGGAAGTCGCTTGATTCAGACGCCTCGCCCTCGACCCAGATGCGAGGCGCCGAGGCGTGTTCGACGGGAGTTTGTCCGGCCGCGGATACCCATGCGCAAGAGGTGATGAGGGCGCCCCAGGCGGCGGCGAGCCGCACGGCGTTCGGCGGGCGGTTCCTTGCTCTCCAGCGAAGCATGGGTATGGCGGTCCGATTTTCACATGGGCCGTTCATGGCACGGTGTTTGCCGCCAGGATGGAGGCGGCGAGGAGCAGTGCATGTTTGATTTTGGGCATAAATTTCTTTCCTTACGCGGGTTTCAGTTCTTATGGGTGATCAGGCAGTGCACCCGCCCGTTTGCCATCGGGATGATGAGTTTGCCGCCGGCGGCGGACATGCCGTCGAAAACGGGGGCGGCGGGCAGGTCATATTCCTTGAGAAGCGCTCCGTCCGCCCCGTTGAAGACCTGAAGTTTGCCCGGCCCCTCGAAGTAAAGCGACTTTGCCCATTCGTCCACGCTCTTGCCTTCCACGACACCGGCCGCGAACACCAGCTCGCCGCCTTGCCCGTCCGGCGCCGCGAGCAGCGAACGGACGACAAGGGGCGTCGGCTTCTGCCAGAGTTCGGGCACCGTGCGCGAAATCTTTTTTTGCTCGCGCCAACCGTCCCCGGCCTTCTCCTTGCCAAGCACGTCCACCAGCATGTCGTCGGGGACGTTCTCCCCTTCGAGCGGATCGGCCACGAGGCGGTTTCCCGAGCCCGGCTGGTGTCCGGCATAGCCTCCGCCCGAAAAATGTTGGGCCGCGTAGGCGCGCGCCTTGCCGACGGCCACGAGCGAGCCGCTGCGCGCCGCGCTGCCGGGGCCGGAGCCATAAGAGGGCCAGCCGTCGTTGAACATCCGCGAGGTCCGGTGGAACATGCTGTCGTCGAGCAGCCCGAAATTGGCGAGGATATGCATGCCGCCCATGGGGGTGTAGCCCGTGTGCCACGTCCGGCGCAGGGGAACGTGTTCGAGCTTCCCGCTGAATTTGTTCTGGGCCATGTAAAGATGCCCTCCTTCGGCGTCGGTGACCAGCAGGTCGGTTTGTCCCCCATAGACGTGGTAGCCGGTCGCATATTCCTGGTTCACTTTGTCGAAGTTCTCGCCCCGCTCCTCGGGTTTCTGCTTCCAGAAATTATCGCCGGGGATGACCGCGGCACGCAGCGTCTCCTTGTCGGGCCATGGCCCCTCGAGCACGGCACGGTGGCGCAACTCGCCCGTGGCCGGGTCGAGAGCGGCAAGGTGAATGCCGCCATCGAGGTTGCTGTGGTTGCCGGCGGCGGCGTAAACCAGGCCGTTCAGATAGAGCACGCTCGAGTGGGCCGGCCAGGTGTTTTCCAGCCGCCCGTTGCCCAGGGTGAGCCGCTCGAGCGGGGCAATCAACCGCCTCCACGCGAGAGCCCCATCGGCCGCATCCAAGGCATACACCCGCCCGTCACGGCAGCCGATGAAAAGCCGGTCGCCAACAATCGTCGGCGGGCCATCAAGCGCGGCCGGAAAGCATCGGCTCCAAAGCGTCTTGCCGCCCGCCATCCCGATGCAAATCATCTCGTAGCGGTCCTTTCGCGCGAGATAAGCCTTGCCGTCCGCAATCGTGGCCTGGGTGAGATCGCCCCCCATGTCGGCGCTCCACGCCGGGGAGAGATCGGCGGAAAGGGGCGCCCCGGCCATGGAGCTGCGCCGCGGGTCGGCCATATAGACACTCCAGGCGTCCGCATTCAGGGTTCCGGTTTCGAGTTTCTGGCCGCTCTGATAGGCTGGGCCTCTCTCGAGCCGCGCGGGATACTCCGGTGGCGGGGCATGGTCAAGGCCGGACGGCAGCCGCCCGGCGAGCGCCATCAGGCCCGGCAACCGGGCGCCGGCGTAGCACGAGCACGGGTCGGGCGTGTTATAGAGCAGGCCGTTGGCCGGCATGACCCCGTACGAGCACGAGGCGCGCATCCAATCGTTCACCATGTGTTCGCCGCCCCGGAGATCAACGAACTCAGCCCCGCGGATCGGCATGATGAGAAAACGCTCCGTCGCCTTGCCGGGGTAGCAACGGACATGGTGGCCGCGTTTCAGCATGTCGCCCACGTTGGGGCCATCGACCCGTTTGCCGGTGGCAAAGTCAAACACCCATCCGCTGTCGCGATAGACTTTCCCGCCGATCACGCGGACGGCCAGAGGATGGGAAAAGCCCCTGTCTTCCCTCTGGTTCGGGTCCTTCCAGAGGACGGCGCCATCGGCGAGGTTGACCCCGAAGCCGCCTGTCTTTGAGCCGCCCCAATAGACCTTGCCCTCGGCGATCAAGAGATCGCCGAAATAGGCCCGCCACCAGGCAAGGTTCCCCTTGTCGTCCCATGGCGTGGCGAGTTCCCAAACGGGCTCGCCGGTGGCGGCGTCCAGGGCGACAAGCCCCTCGTAGTTGTGATACACCACTTTTCCCTCGGCCATGGCCATGGCCCGGTTGGCCACGGCCTTCACCGCATGCCGCCAGAGAACCTTTCCGTCCGCCGCGGCGACCGCGACGAGTTCTTGCCCGCCCTCGCCCTTCAGCTTCTCGAGCAGCTTTTCCTGCAAGTATAGGCTGGGATTTTCGATGCCCTGCTTCTTGAGTTCGTCCTGTTGCTGCCACGTCGCCGTGAACTCGTCCTTCGGCGCGGAAATCTCCCGCCGGACGCGGCAGACGACCCGTTCACCGTCGGCGATGATCTCGTCAATGGCGCCGCCGAGATCGATTTCCCGCACAGGCGCGCCCGTGGCCGCGTCCAGAACGCTCAAAGGCCCCAGGCCGTAGCCAAGGGTGGCATAAACGCGGTCGCCAAGGGCGGCGACCCGGCGGTTAAGGTTCATCGGAGTGCGCCACGTGCCGGGCCCGGGCTGCATTCCAACCTCCTCAAACCGGTTCACGCCAAAATCGCGCAGGGGCCGTTTCCAGAGCACCGCTCCGTTGAACCCGTCGCGCGCGGCCAGAAACCATCGTTCGGGGAGCGGACCCGTCTTGTCCAACAAATAAGTGGTTTCGTTGGCCAGATAGAAAATCCGGCCCTGGGCGCTTACCATGCCGAGGAGGCTGGCGGGCGCGTTGTGGCTGATGGCGAATCGCGGGTCAGCCCGCCAGCGCAAGGACCTCGGCGAGGCAACCTCCGTATCCTTGGACACCGCGTTGCCCGAGGCGTCGTACAGAAAGTGCGTCCAGTCGTCGATCCCCACGGGCACCGGCACGGAGATTGCGCCGGACGGAGAGAGGAGAAGGCCGCGCGGTGCGAGCGCGCGCATGGCTTCAGCCTCGGCAACCAGGCCGTCCTTGGCGAGAACGACCGCGTTGAGCGTGCGGTCGGCGAAGGGCAAACTCTTGCCGTCCCACACCGAGGCGGTGAACCGGCCCTGGAGACCAGCCTGGCCGATGGCGGTCTGGGTCTTCTCAACGGCCCCGGCGTCGGGCAGCAACAACCGGACGTGGAACTGGCTGCCGAGCTCCTTAAGCGCCAGATCGCCGGAGCCGGCCTGCGCGACGACGCCGCCCGTGATGCCGGCTTTGCGGATTTCCTCGTGGGGCGGCGCGGCATGCGCCCCCAGCGCGGACGCGGTCAGAAGAAGGGCAATCGACTTGGTTGTCATGGTGCGGTTGTCTTCTCTGTTTCTTGCCTTGCTCCGCCAGTTGTATCCTCTTCCTGTCCGGGTCCCGCCTGATTCGAGCGGCCCCCGCACGATCACCACCCCGGCGGCCGCGCCGCCGCTCATGATCCGCTTCTGATAGTCGCCGGGGTTGTCCTCGACGTCAATACGCAGGTCGTCATTCTCGATCATTTCGGCCTTCAAGACGGTCCGGACGAATTGCTCCCACCATGGAGCGGAAGAATCCAACCCGACGTGCCGGACCACCCGTGGCCCTCGTGATCCCAGGCCACGCCGGCTTCCTCCCAGGCCTTCAGGTCGCCCATTTTCCAGAGTTTGCTTTGAAGGCATTTGTCGAAGTCGGGCACGCCGCTCGGGGCCGCGCCCTGAAGCGTGCCCGTGAGGTGGCAGGCGCCATCGAGGGCTCTCGTGATGGCGGTGTCCCGCATTGGCACGTCGAGCGCCGGGCTGGCCATCACGCTCGGCCAGGCGCGGTCGTTGGGGCTGGCGTTGGCGCCGACAGATACGGCCACCGAGGTGATGGCGGCCAGGAGCGTGGTGGAGCGGGCGAATCGAATGGTCATTTCGATTTCCTTGATTGGCGTTGGGTTGGCGGGCGGTTTCTCACGGCGCCGGGGCCTCGCCCGCACGCTCTTGGGCCTCCCATTCCTTGATCCTGTCGGCGAACAGGTCCTCGCGGATTTTCCAGTGGGTCTTCTTCCAAAACGCGTCGAAGAGCGCCGAGAGTTCGGCGACTTTCTCCGGATGCCCGGCGGCAAGGTCCCGCATCTCGGTCGGGTCCGCATCCATGTCGTAGAGCTCCCATTTCTGATCGCGGGGGCGGGCATTGAACGGACGCCATCCTGTTGGGTCGATGTGGCGGGGTATCGTCTCTTTCTTGCCGTTGCCGGGCACGGGGTCGAATCGGTTGTAAAACGTCACCAGCTTCCACTTACCCTGACGCACCGCCTGTCGTCCGTCATGCTCGAAGAAATAGGTCCGGGGTTCCGAGTGGTTCGGGTCGCGCCACGCCGCCAGCAGGCTCTCGCTCCCGTGAGGCCAGGTTTCGAGGCCGAGGTTTTCCGTCGGGAACTCACAACCGGCAGCCTCGAGCAACGTGGCCATGACATCTTTCACATGCCCGGTCTGCGCCTTGTTGATCGTCCCGGCGGGGACGCCCCCGGCCGGCCAATGAACGATAAACGGGGTGGCGATGCCGCCGTTGTGCTGGAACGTCTTGTGCATCCGGAACGGGGCGTTGTGGACGGTGTTGAACGGCCACAAGAGCGTGCCGTCGGCGTGGACGGCACAATTCTCGCTGCCATTGTCGCTGAGAAACATAAAGATCGTGTTGTCCATGACCCCCTGCTTTTCGAGTTCGGCGACGATCCGGCCCACATTGTCGTCGATGTTTTTGATCGAACCCGCGTAGGTCTCGGCGGTTTTCAGAATGCCTTTGAGCTGCCAATCGGGAATCGACGCCTTGAATTGCTCCCAGGGCGGGTAATGGGGATCGCGCGGCTCCATTTCCGTCCCCGGCGGGATCACCCCCTGCTTGATGGCATTTTCCAGCCGCTGTTTGCGCAAGACATCGTAGCCGGCATCGTATTTGCCGGCAAACGGCGCGATGTCCGCCTCCGGCGCCTGGAACGGCCAGTGCGGTTCCAGCGGGCAATGGTAAAGGAAAAATGGCTTGGTCTTGTCGCGCCCGCGCAGGTATTCGAGCGCCTTGCCGGTGATCGCGTTGCCGATGAACCATCCTTCCGGCACGGGCTTCGCGATCGGTTCGTTGCCTTCATACATGTTCGACCCGTCGAATTTGTTGGGCGTCGCCCCTTTCAACGTGCCGTAGAATTTGTCGAACCCGCGCTGGAGCGGCCACTGCGGCTTGTGCATCTCGCCCGCGTGCCACTTGCCGGTGTGAAACGTTTCGTAGCCGTTGTGGCGGAAGACCTCGCCGAGGTTCGGCGTCTCGCGCAGGATGGCGCCGTTGCTCGTGCTGCTGGTCCGTTTCCCGGTCGCTTTGTCGTAGCTTGCTCCCGGCCCCTCCATCATCGGGCAGCCCACGTAATGATTGTAGTTGCCCGCCAGCAGCGCCGTGCGCGTGGGCATGCAGCGCGAGGCGTTGAAAAACTGCGTGAACCGCATCCCGCCCGCCGCCAGCCGGTCGAGGTTGGGAGTGGGAATCTCGCTCCCGTAGCAGGAGAGATCGGAGAATCCGCTGTCGTCCACCAGGACGAGGACGACGTTGGGTTTGGTTGATGGTTTGTCCTGGGCGCATGCGAGGCACGGGGCGAAGGCCAGTGCCGCCGCCCCGAGAATGCCCGCCCGCGGAATTTTCCGTGCTGTTTGTTTCATGGTTGTTATTCCTTGTTGGGTGTCATTGCTGTCCAAGACGGCTCGCGCAGAGCCGCAGATGATTCTTTACCACGGATGCCACGGATGGGCACGGGTGAAGAAGATATGAGACCATGGCTAGGGAGAGCCGCAGATGTTCGTTTACTACGGATGCCACGGATGAGGAGGATATGAGGGTTCAGTTCGAGACGCGTTTGATCTGAAGCTTGGCATGTTTGAAATTGTCCATCGTTGGTGAGCATCGGTCCCTTTTACAGCAGCCGCTCTTGTCATGAAACATCGTGTTTTCATGCCTCCGTGCCCATCCGTGCAATCCGTGGTCCTTTTCCTTCTCATCCCGAACCTCCGCCTTCTCCACGAACAAGCAGCGCCGACCACGCCGCCATCGTCGGCAGAGTTACACGCAACACCGTTTCGCATTCCGAGCGCCGCGGGGTCAAGGCGTGTGTCGTGCCATCCGGCGCGAGGGCTTCGCAGGTCTTCGGCATGTCGGAACCGGCGAGGATCACATCGCGGGCGGTGTCGATGGACGCGTTGATTACGAGGTGGACCGGGTGGCCGTCAGTATCGCGGTGGCTCCATACCGCCATGCGGTGGAAGGAGTCGATCCATGCCGGCAACGTTTCGCGGCTCACCCACCGGGCCAGCGCGCGTAGTTGCGAGGTTTTGGCCAAGCTGCCCAACACCCGCCACGGTGAATAGCCGAGCACGGCGACGCGCCCGCCCAGGCGATTCTCGAAGACCCCCTCGCAGACGCCCAACTCCGCAATGGTAAAATCCTCGGCGACGGCCAAGGCGCGCGCGGCCGGATCAAGCGGCTCGATCAGGAACGTCGTGAACGTGTGGAATGTTGGTCGGGCATCCCGCCGCCAACCGGCAAAACGCCCGTTGATCGGGTCGGCGGTGAACCGCTGCAAAGTGTCCACCTCGCGCGTGCCGGCAATCCTCCATCCCGTCAAGCCGCCCAGGCCGCGTTCTTCGAGCCGCGACAAAGCCTGGCCGTCGAGCAGGACGCCGCCGCTCAGATAATGATCGAGCTCCTCGTCGCTCCATTCATTGACTCCGTCGCCGCAGAGGATCGTGGCGCAGGCGCCCTCGCGGGCATAGGCGGGCGGCAGGCCGAGCGTGAACAATTCGTTCATGGCCTGCAGATCCAGACCCCATTTCCCGCCCTCGTTGGGCCAGGCCGCATCGAGGCCAAGCGCAGCAACGTGTTCTTTGCCGAATGCCTGCCACAACCCGCGGCATGGCCGACCACCGCAGGCAGCGGCCACCGCATCCAGGAATTGCCGGGCATCCCGCAACGCCTCGAAACGGTCGACGTATTCCTCGAACGGATTGCCGACGATATCGAGGAAGTTGAGGACGGCCCCAGTGCAACCGGCGGCCGCGGCCGCCGCCAATTCCGCCACGAACAACGTGTCGCTCTTCGCGAATGGCAGGTAGGGAAAATTCTCGTGCTCGTATTGGATGTCGCGGGCTGGCCCGGCAAGAAACGCGTTCTGGCGTCCGACGGAATGCGCTTTGCCAAGCAGTGCCGATGGCGCATCGTCGTTCCAGAACCCTCCCCCCGGACGCAGCATGGCTGCAACCTCACCCCCACGGGTCGTGGCATCGAGCCATTCGGCGTCGGGATATCCGGAGTAAGGCGCCTCGATGCTCATCAGCCCGAGCGGAATGCCGGGATTCACCGAATCGAAGCCGGAGCGCGCTGCGGCCATGATTTCAGCGGCTCGTTGGTTTGGGGTTTGGCGGGCTCCGCCGTAGGGGCGGCGGGCACGGTTGCCGCCAGGAAGGCGGCGAGGGTGATGGCTTTCATGTGTCTTGGCCCCGTGCCGGGTATTTGTGGATTCAATGTGGTCACTCGCACTCGACGAGGTAATACACCGTCTTGGTCTCCCTGCCGTCGATGGCGAACGCGCTTCCGTTGCCTATCGCTTTCACGGGCAGGCTCTGTGCGCCTTGCGGAAGGCGCCCGTCGTGGTCGAGCGGCAGGACTTTCTTGACCTTGCGGCCTTTGAACGCGATCTCCGCCACGACCGGCTCGACAAGCAGCGGATGGTTCGTTTCCCAATAGGGTTTGTTCCACCGGAACTGTTCGGGAACCTCGGGGCCGGCCAGCACCTTCAGGGTCGCCGCGTCGAGCGTCGTCCCCTTGTTTGTCGTGCGGCCCATGGCCGTGATGATGACTTCCCTGGCGCCGGCGAGCGTTTCTTTGGGGTTGCGGGCCGAGACGTAGAGACAGGCGAATTCGCCTTTCAAATCGATCTCGACATCTCCGAAGGGGAACTTCCTGCCGCCCGCGAAGCCGATCACCGCCTGGGTGCCGGGCGTGTTCGCGGTGAAATAGCCGTGCCCGCGATAGCTCCAGAGAAGCTGGCCCGTGTTCGAGCGGATTTCCTTTTTCGAAGGGTCAATGTAGGACTCGTAATCCTTGACGATCGGATCGGCAACCGGGCCGTCCACATAGTCGAGGGTGACCCGTCCCACGCCGAGGGCGGCCTGGGGAATCACCGAGGAGAATTCCTTGTGGTTGGCGTGTCCGAGGAGGCTGAACGCCTCCCGGAAACCGGCATTGCCCTTCTCCCGAAGATCGGGAATGGAGACCCGCCTGCTGGCCGCCGTCGCCCCTTCTTTGACGTCGCCGCGGTAGAGCATTCTCGCCACGGCCGGGTATTGGGCGATGTTCTCGAACTGATCGCAGGTATGGTTGCAATCGGCATTGTAGTAACGCGAGATGCCGGGGCCATGCGAGGCGAACTGCTGCGAGCCGTCCCAGCCGTGCAAGCCCATTCCGTAAAACGCCATGATCGGCACTTCCTCGGCCACCGGCACGCCATAGGCCCACTCGGAGCAGTTGAACGGGCGGTCCCCCACCTGTTGCATCGAACAACTCAGCAGTCCGGTGCCGGGGTCGCAGAGCATCGGGTTTCCGCCGTAGTTGTGGCGGTCAATGAACCCGATGTCGCTGTCCAGTTTGACGTTGTAAAGATGGCCGATCCATTCGGCGGCCTGCCAGCACGAACCGTCTATCGCGCCCTTGTATCCCGTCTTCCGGACGGCGCTCTCGAATTTCTTGTAGAACTCCAGTTGATTGTCGTAGATGAACGCCATCTGGTCGGCCTGGCGCTTGTTCGGCTCGGAAAACCATGTTGGACAGGGCGTGATGTTGGCGGCCTCCAGGTTCTCGTCCGGCTTGAGGAGCCCGCCCCACGCCTCCGCCAGCGCCTCCCGGCCCCCGTATTTCGCCTTCAGCCACGCGGCAAATTTGTCGTAGAACATCTTTCGGTACGTGGGGATTTGATCGACAATTTTTTGCAGGTCAAACAGTTGGAGATACGTGTTTTCCTCGTTCATCAGCTCGACCCAGGCCAGCGCCGGGTCGTCGGCGTAACGCAGTCCAGTGTGCGGATTGACGTGCTCGAGCAGCTTGACGTGGAAGTCAATGTAGGCGTCCTGCACGTCCGGAGCGACACAGGTGATGCCGTAGAAGCTTTCCTGGCACGGAAAATCCTTGCGCAACACTTTCATGAGTTCGTCGTGGTTGATGAATCGCGCCTTGTCGCCCGGCGTCGGATACCAGCCGTAGAAAGGCGAAAAGCCGGAGTAGATGCCCTGCTTCTTGAACGCGGCGAAACCGTAATCGAACAGTTTCATGGCTTCCTCGCTGAATTTCATCCCGTCGTTGGTGTCCTGGATTTTGACGTAATGCGCCCACATGTTCGGGTAGTCGGGGCGTCCGAAAGCCACGATCCTCGCAACGTTCACACCATACTTCGCCAACCGCCCGGCCCATTTGTCGAAATACTCCTCCGTGGGCGTGGCGGTGCAGGTATTGACCCCCCAGAACTTCACCGGCGTCCCGTCCTCGAACACAAAATCCTTGCCCTTCATCCGCACAAACCCGCGCTTCCCGGCGGGTTTGTCCAGCCAGTCCTCCATGCCGAGCGGGCTGCCGGGCGAGTGGTCGTTCTCGATGGCAAGTGGGAACCAGGAGGAGGTATCGACCGTTTCCGGTTGCATGTTGAGCTTCGTGGGCTTTGAAAACGCGAGGGTCATCCGCTGTTTCCGGGTTTCGCCCGCCGGAATTTTACCGGTGAAAAACCAGAACCGCGCCGAGCCGCGGTCCACATGGATGTTGACCGGCGGATCGAATTCCATGGTGATGTTGTTCGCCGGGTCCGCGAACGTCACGACCGCCCGCGAGGCCCCCTCGGGAGAGCCATATCCCTTGATCGGCAGAGGCAACTTCGTGCCGTTCTTCGCGGCGATGAACTCGATTTGCCCCCCATTCTGTCCCCTCGCCGCGTCGAAAACCAGCCCGGCGCCGGTGAACTCGGTGTCGGTGAGCGCCTTGCATTCCGCCTCGATCACCACATTGCCGCCGCCGTCGGCGGCCATGGTTGTCTTGTAATCGAACCTGCCATAGGGCTGCTGGAAGCTCTCCTCATACATCCCGATTTCGCCCTCCTTGCGGCTCATTTCCTTGCCCACGGTCCACCGCCAGTCCTTGCCGTGAATGGACATGTCCATGCTCACGAGGGGTGTCAGGTCTTCGTCCAAGACCGTGAAACCGGCCCGCCCGGCGGGGGTGAACAGCCAGGGACCGGCGGAAAAGGCGTTGCCCGCCAGCGCGAGGAACGCGCACGCGAGAAGGAGTGGTGCTTGGGGAGTGTGTTTGGTCATGGCTTGCTTCTTGTTTGTCTTCATTTTTTTGATTCTGGAGTGATATGGGGCGCCGGGCGGCAGCGGGGCCGGGAATGAAAACTCGGGGCCATAACCCTTCCACTATTCCAAACAGGATTGGGGGTTACACCTTTGCGGCACCGCGCCCGGCCTGCCCGAATCCTTGCGATCCGGGCACAGGGCACGGCGCCCTTCCCGAGGCGCGGCCTTGCTGGAGCGGCGGCGCCCCCGCCGCCGTTTCGAGGGTGGGCGGCGGGAGTGTGTGGTGCGTGGGGCGGGGCGCTGTGCGGCACTTGGGCACTTCCCTCGTCCCACGCACAGGTACGGCGGCGAGGGCGCCGCCGCTCCACGGGGGCGCCAAGCGAGGGGAAAGGTTGGGTATCCACGGAGATGGCAAAGCCCTGTTCCAATCTTTCCCGAGCGGCGCCAGCGAACGGCTCCCCTGCCACAAAGGGGCAATGCATACGAGCCCAGGGCAACGCCCTGGGAACCCGTGGAAAATTGAGGCACAGCCCTGAAAGGGCGACCCAGCCTTGCCGGAACGGCGGCGCCCGTCCTTCGTGGTGAAAAGTCCCCCTCTTCGTGTGCCGTGAACTCTCCCAAGGCTGTGCCCTGGACTGATATCTTTCGCCCCTCCGGGGCTTTATCATATTTCCCACCTGTTTTCCCAGCGTTGAAACGCTGGGCTATTTCCGGCCGGCCCTAACGGGACTCCACCCTCCCGTTCCCCCTCCGTGGCCTTCGTGCGCTTCGTGGTGAAAAGCCCCCTCCAGCCATCAGCCGCGCCGCCGCCGCGCCAGGGCGATGCCGCCCAAGCCCAGCAACACCAGACCAATGGCGCCCGGCTCCGGGATCACCACCGTCAACAACAGGTCGTTGCCGGTGTCGCCGAACCAGAGGTAGGACTCAAACCCGGCGATGAAGCCGTTGGTGACCGCGCCGAGGCTTCCCATGATATCCTCGGTGGTGTCAAACAACGTGTAGGTGCCGCCCACAAACCCAGCGTTGGTGCTGAACAGGAAATCGTCAAACTCCAAAAGGCCGCCGCCGATGTTGAAGAAACCGGTGACCAGCACAAGCTGGTCGCTGTCACTGCCGCCCGGCGCGCCAAGCTCGAAGATCAGGTTGCTGGTCCCAGCCGCCGCGATGGAGTTGGAAATGTTCAACTCCCCCGTGCCCAGCGACATCCTGAGCGTCCCCGGCGAGCTGCCGGGGCTGAGTTTGCCGCCGGATTCGACCCGGACATTGCCGTTGCTCAGCGAGATGAAGCCCGAGCCGCCCAAGGTGCCGGTGTTGGTCACCGTGTAGCCGCGCCCGGCGGTGCTGTTGGTGTGGGCACCGTCGATCAGCAGCGTGCCGCCGCTGATGATGGTGTTCTGGTCGTAGGTGTTCGTGCCAGAGAAGGTCTGCGTGCCCGAGCCGGTCTTGGTCACCGACGAGCCCGCGTCGGTGTCCACTCCGCTGATGCTGCCGGAGAAGGTGAAATCATCCCCGCCGACCGTGCTGATGGTGAGAGTCTTGTTGTTAGCGCCAGACTCGCCGAGCCGCACGAGCCCGGAGCCCTCGAGACCCCGGATGGTCTCGGTGAAGCCGTCGTTGCCTGCTCTGCCGATCCGCGCGCCCGCGCCCACGGTCACGACGCTGTTGTTGTTGATCTGCTCGCTGCCGGCCAACAGCACTTCCGCGCCGGGCCGGAGAACCAGATCGCCGGTCACCACGTCCCCGCTGGCCGCCGACCGCTGGAAAGTCACCGCTCCGTCCACAAACATCGTGCCGACATACTCGTTCGTTCCGGAGAGGACCTGGGGATTTGCGGTGCCTTGGATGGAGAGAACGACGTCAAACGTGTTGTCCGCCGCGCCCGTCTTGCCGATCGTGGCGGAGATGGGCCTGGTAGGGAACCCCCCATGGATGTACAGGGCGTCTTCCGACGCGGCCGCGAGGATGTTGCCGTTGGTGATGGCGATGGTGGAGCCGCCGCCGCCTTGCCCGCCGAGGGCGATGGCCTTGGTCGTCAGCGTGTAACCTCCAAGGTTGAGATCCGTGTTGCCCAGGGTGATCGCCGACGCCGCGAACAGAAAGGTGTTGACCTCCAGATTGTTGGTCAGCGCGCCGGTCAGCCCCCCCCCCGCCGTAGTCAGGAAAAAGGCGACGTCCTGGGTGTTGTTGTGGGTCCCGGCCCAGGTGGACACGTTGCTGACCGCCAACGTGTTGGCCACGCGGGCAAAGGTGTCGTTGACGCTGTCGTATTTGACGAAAGCGGCGTTGGTGCTTTGCACAAGGTTCACGGCCCACGGCAGGGTCACGTTGTTGGTGGGTTCGCCAGAGCCGGTGATGCGGACGCGGGCGTCGGGATCTTCGAGATTCGAGAACCGCACGGTGCCGACGCTGCCGCGGTTGAAGTTGCTCATTTGAAAGACCTGGCCGGCGGCGGTGTTGGCGACGATCTCCGCATAGTTGTTGCTGAAGTTGAGCGTGCCGATGGTCTCGGAGCGGTCGGCGCGGATGCGGCCTCCGCCAACGACGTTGATCGTCGCGGTGTCCTTGACGCTGTTGGCCGTGACGCCGGCGAACGTGAGCCCGCCGGTGACGTTCTCCGGCCCCGCCGCGGAGCCGCGCCCGATGAGGTTGTAGGTATCGACATCGTGCGTGGCCGAGGTGGCCGAGCCGACGAACCCGAGGGTGCCGCCCCCGCGCGCGCTGTTCGTGCCGTCGCCGCCGCCGATGGTCAGCGTGCCGTTGGCCGCCACGATCTGGAGCGTGCCCGCGATGCCGAGATAGGATTCTCCACCGGCGCGGGCGTCCGAGATGTCCAGCACGGGATTCGTGCCGGAGAAGGTCAGTGTGCGGTTGCTGCCGCCGTCGGTCAGGGTGACCACGCGGACTCCGGCGCTTGTTTGGCGAAGAGCGAGGCCGCCGGCTTCGATGTTGTTCGAGACGGTGATGGTGATGGTGGCGTCGCTTGTGCCCAGATCGGCGATGTTCTGGCCGTTGGTCCAGACCGAGTAGGTGTTGGGGGAGCCGGGGGCGCTGGCCCAGTTCTCGGGCGTGGTCCCGCCGGCGCTCCAAACGCCGTTTGCGGTGATGTTGGCGGGCACGGCGGTGTTGTCGGCGATGTCGTTGGAGCCGCCGCCCCAGTAGAGCGTGGCGGCGGAGGCGACGGGCACCGCGGCCAGGGCGATGGTGAAGGCGGCGAGAGCGGCGAGTGCGCCGCGGGTGGGAATGGTTTCGGTTTTCATGGTTGTTCTCCTTGTTCTCCTCTTGGACTGGACTGCGTGCGATTCCGGCATTTTCCTTGGTTACCACTGCCGCGTTGCGGGCCACCGGCGCCCCGAACTATGGGGCGCGCGCGGCAGACCTTGGCGCGACAAGGCGAGAATGCAAAAAAACGTGCGGTCACGCAAGAAAAAAAGAAGAAAATAAAACTAAACGTATTGGCGGATGGGGGGCGCCCCGGCGTTGCCCGGCGCGGGAGGATGCCGGCAGAGGGCAAGGCCCGGGTGGCGGACGGCGCGTTTTGGAGCGGCGGCGCCCTCGCCGCCGTTTCAAGGGTGGGCAGCGGGAGTGTGTGGTGCATGGGCGTGCGCGCTGTACGGCACTTGGGCTTTCCCCCTCGTCCCACGCACATTTACGGCGGCGAGGGCACCGCCGCTCCAAAGGCGCGCCGGTTTGGCTGGACGGGGGGCGGATTCCGGGGCAAAAGGGAGTTGCCGAAGGCGGAAGGCGGGTGGCTGCGGACCGCTTTCGGCGGCGCACCCCCAAGAGCATGGTCACGATTCCTCATCTATCCAAAGCCACCGGTTTTTCGACCTACACCGTTTCGTGCGCCCTGCGGGGCGTGGGGCGGGTGGCGCCCCGCACGCGCGAGATTGTCCTGGAAACGGCGCGGCGGCTCGGATACCAGCCGAATTCGGCGGCGGCGATTCTGGTGGGACAACGGCGGCGGGAAGTCAGCGGGCCGTTGCAGGTGCCCGTTGCGATGGTCGGCGATATTGTCGAGGGCGTCGAGGGGATGGGAAGCGGCCACTTCCTCGCCGCCTGCGCGGAACGCGGCTTGGAGGGGCGGACGTTGCGGTTGGTGGAGGGGGAGCGGGTGGCCGCGCAGATTGAGGCGCTCTGGAAGGCGGGTGTCCGGGGACTTTACCTTCAGCCGGTGCCCGCCACCGCGGACGCCCTCGGGCGGATTGATTTGTCGCGCTTCTGCGTGGTCAAAGATACCCGGGCGTATCCGCAGTTGCGGTTCCACTTGGTTCGGCACAGCGCCTTTGATTACATGATGCAGCCCCTTCGGCGCGTGTTTGGGGCGGGCTACCGGCGGGTGGCGGTGATATTGACGGACTCGGCCTCGGAGCAGGACGATCTGGGGCGCATCGGCGCGGTCGAGGCGTTCCGGCGCAAGCGAATGCCGCCGGGGGCGTTCATGCGCCTTTTCCATGCCGCGGACGCGGAAAAACCGGGCGCGGCGGCGCTCGTCGCGCGTGTGCTGCGCTGGCGTCCGGACGCCGTGATCGCGTTTCCCTTCACCTGGTTCTACGAGTTCCGCGAGGCGGGGGTGCGCATGCCCGGCGAGATTGGATTCGCCACGGTTATCGCCTATCGCGGGTTGGGCAACACGCCGCAACTTTCGGGGTGCGACGCCGCGGACGCCGAGCGCTGCCGGCGGGCGGTGGCGGCGCTCTACGGGCTGTTGCAGGCGGGCGAGCGCGGCTTTGCGTCCGAGCCGGTCGAACACGTGATCGAGCCGGTTTGGGTCGAGGGGGAGACGCTGGGGGAACGCGTCTAAACGCAGCTTGTCGGGAGAGGGACTTCTGTTTGCTTCAGTTCATGGCGGGTGTTGTCATCGGTTACGTGCTGTCCTCTGTTCCGAGTGCGGGCGGGGATGGTTTGCTTCCGGGCGGTCACGGACGGCCTTTTCCAAGGAGGGTTTCCGGCACGGTCTTCACCCCGGCGATTTCGCCGCCGCCCATGATGCGCTTCTGCTCCTTGTCGGGGTTGTCTTCGACATCGATCCGCAAAAACCCATCGCCACCCTCCTCGACGCGCAGGGCGATCAGGCCGAACTTTTCCCACCATGGAGCGGAGTCATCGGAAGAGAACATGCTCGACCACCAGCGCCCCTTGTGGTCCTGGAAGACGTTGGCCTGGCCGTTGTGCGGCACAACCTGGGGGCGGGCGCCGATTTTTGGCGGGCCGGTGGGGGCTTGCATTTCAACGTAGTAATGGTCGTAGGTATTTGCTCTTTCGACCTCCTTTTGGTCGAGCCTCCCGCCGCTCATGAAGTAAAAGAACGGGCGGTTGGCGAGGGAGGTGGAGCCGTGGGTGTCGCCCCGGAACATCCATTCATAGACCCCCGCATTCACCTGCTTCCAGTCGAATTTCCATCCCTCACGGGCGCCGAGCTTGCTCTCGTCGATCTTTGCCACAACGGGACGCCAGTTCACCCAATCGCCCGCCCACAACTGGCCATCGAGGCGGAAAAACTCGAAATAATTCGGCTCGGGCGACTGCCCGTATTGGCCGCCGACGCGGCCGAGCGATTCGTAGGGCCCTTCGGGCTTGCCGGTCGTGCTGCGCAGCACCCCGACCCCGGAATGTCCCGCGTGCGCGGGATCGTTGGGCTGAAAAATGACGTAGGTGATGAAGAAAGTATCGTTGAGCCAGTTCGGCCATGCATGCCAGAAGATGTGTTGGAAATCGACCTTGTCGGCATCCCCGTAAGGCAGCTTCGCGGGCAGCCACTCGACTTGCTCATACGTCCAGACCGGGCCGATGCGCCGCCATTCCGCCAGATCATCGGACTCCCACAGATGGAGCTTGCCCGGCTCGGTCAGCACGGAGCCGCTCATGTAGTACTTCTTGTTCGGCGCGGCGATGACGCGCAAGTCGCGCACGCCGATGTCCACGAGCGGCTTCATCCATGGCCATGGGCCGCGCTCGGTGATGACATGCCGCGGCTTGCGCGGAAAGCTTTGGAAGTCGAGGAAGCGCGACGGGAGCCAGCGCTCCGGCCCGGTCCATTCGAGCGGCAGGAACGAGGCGCGGTCGCGGAAGATGGCGCGCTCGTCGTTCCCGGAAAAAGTGGCGTAGAGCGTATCGTCGCCGCGCGCCTTCTTGATTTCTTCAGGGGGCAAGGCGTATCGCGAGCGTGTGGTGAGGAAATGAGCGGGCTGCGGGAAGTAAAACTCCGGCACGGCGGACGTGCGCGGCCCCCGAAACACGGTCACACCCCCGCCGTGGGGAACCATCAGTTCGCGCGGGCTGTAGGGTCCAAGCGGCGAATCCGACCATGCGATAAACGTATCGTCGCAGGAGGCGTTGAGGCGATTCGTGCGCTCGGCGGCCGTGAGGAAATAGCGCCCCCGGTTCTTGAAAAGGAAGCCGCCGTGGCCGCCGACGGTGAGCGGGTTGTCGCGGAAGGTTTGCGCTCCTTTGGCCAGCGCCCAATCGGAAGGGGTGTCGTGGGTGGAGAGCAACAGGCGCGGCTGCTCGACCAAGCCGGTGAGGCCGTCGTTCATCTCGGCGATCCAGCCGCCGCCGAAGAGCCAATACACTTTGTCGGTGCCCCCCCACTCATCCTTCTCGTCCCAAAACATCGATGGGTCGCCGTGCCGCAACGTGAGCTGCGCGTGCGCCTCGAACGGCCCCTCGGGCTTTCCGGACGTGCTCTTGAGCAGTCCGGTGCCCTGGCCGTTGATCGAGAAGCAAAGATACCAGGCGCCTTTGATGTGATGCAGTTCCGGCGACTTCAACCCGTGAACGACCGGGCTGTCGGCGCGGGCGGGGTCCTTGTGCGACTGGCGCATCCACGCGGTTTGCGGATACTTGGCGCCCCCTCCGAACACGTCCTTATCCTGGTCCCAGACCACGCCCACCTCCTCCCACTTTTTGAGATCGGCGGATTTCCAGAGCTTGATCTGGCGGGAGCTGTCGAAGTCCAACCCGCCGTTCTGGTTGCGACCCTGCAAGGTTCCGGTGAGGTAGTAAATGCCATCGGGCGAGCGGGTGATCGCCGTGTCTTGCATCGGCACATCGAGCGCCGGGCTGACGACCACGCTCGGCCAGTCGCGGTCCGGCGTGCTCTTTAGAATCGCCCTGGCGGGCGCGGGGGCGGCGAACAGGGCGCCTCCGAGAAGGAGGCATGCGGTGGTGGACTTGATGTTCATAAGATGAGGTTCAACGGGTGGCCGGCCTTACTCGCATTCGATCAGGTAATAGAACGCCTTGGTCGCTTTGCCATCGAGCGTGAAGCGGACGGCATCGCCCTCCTTCTCGAAGGGGATGGTTCTGGCCGGCTCGGCCAGGCTGCCGCCGTGGTCGAGGGCGACGATGCGCTTGGGCTTGGCGCCTTTCCACTCGACCTCGATCTCGACCGGTTCAACGATCAAATTCCCGCGCTGCTCGGGCGTCGCGCTCCACACGGGTTTGTGCAACTCGGACGGCGAAAGCTCGTCGATCACGTCCGCGCTGTTGATGCCGCGCGCGACTGTGCTGATCAGGACGGACTTGGCGTTGGCGAGCGTTTCCTTCGGCCCGTTGGCCGTGAAATAAACCGTCGCCATCGGTGTCTTGGGCTTCAGCGTGGCGCACTTGAATGCGAGCGCGTGGCCGCCGGCGTAGCCGACATAACCGAGGCTTCCGGGCGTGTCGAACGTCACGAAAGCCTTCCCGTAATCCCATGCGAGCTGTTTGTTGTTGGCCCGCACGACCTGCGCCGCCTTGTCGATGAACGGCGCGCTCTCGTCCGTCACCGGCTTGTCCACGGGGCCGTCCACGAACTCCATCACAACGCGCCCGGCGGCCAGCGCGGCGGACGGCAGGGCGGCGTTGAAACTCTTGCGGTTGGCGCCGCCCAGAAGGCTGAACTGTTCGGTGACCCCAACGTCGCCCGTGCTTTCAAGAGCGGGAATGCTCACCCGGCGGTTGCCGACGATGCCGCCCTCGGCAATGTCCTTGCGGATCGCGATCCGGGACAGGGCGGGAAATTGCGCCAGGATGGGAAATTCGTTGTTGGAATCGTTCACGCCGCCCGCGGTGTGGGCCATCATGCCGGGGTACCCCCAGGCGAACTGCATTGAGGCGTCCCATCCCTGCAAGCCCATGCCGTAGAGGGCGACCTGCGAGACGTCGATCCGCTCCCCGGGGCGCGACCCGCCCGCCCATTCCGAGTAGGAAAACGGGCGGTCGATCAGGCACTGGAATCCAGCGCTCATCAGTCCAAGCCCCGGCGCGCGCAGGTTGATGCTGTTATAATTGTGCCGGTCAATAATCCCGACCGCGCGGTCGGAGCGGATGTTGTAAAGGTGCCCGAGCCAGTCCGCCGCCTGCCAGCACGAGCCCACCAACAACCCCTTGTACCCCGTCGCACGCACCGCCTTCTCCCAACGCTGGTAGAAATCAAGCTGGACGGAATAGAGAAAATGATACTGGTCGGCCTGCCGGCGGGTTGGTTTGGCCCCGGCCGCGATCCAGCCTGGAAAGGGCGAGATGTTCGCCTCCTCCAGGCTGTCCTCGGGCCGCAACGCCCCGCCCCAGGCCGCGGCCAGCGCATCCCGGCTCCCATACCGCGTCTTCAACCAATCGGCAAATTTTTTGTAGAAACGCTTCTGGTAGGCGGGCGCCTTCGCCAAGTGGGCCTCATGATTGTGAAGCTGCAGGAAAATGTTCTCCTCGTTCTGCAATTCGAGGATCGCCAGCGCCGGGTCATCAGCGTACCGCAACCCCGTGTGGGGGTTGACGTGGTTGAGCAAATTCACATGGCACTGGATGAGCATCTCCTGCACGTCGGGCATCAGCGCGTGCTTGTGGTAGAACGACTGGTTCACCAGCAGCGCCTTGGCGTCCTCGGCGTTGATCATCCGCCCCCAGCAGGCGTCGGTTGGATACCACCCGTAATTGACCGAGAACTTCGTGTAGATGCCGTTCTTTTTCATCTCGGCAACACCATGGTCGAGCAGGCCCAGTTGCCCCGCGTCGAATTTCAGCCCGTCCTGGGCATCGAGTATCTTCAGCATGTGCGCCCACTGATTTTTCCGGTTGGGCTTGGTGAAGGCGTGGAAGCGGGCGATGTTCATCCCGTATTTCGACATCAGCGCGGCACTCGTCCGCAGATAATTCTCGTCGCAATCGCCCTGCACTTTGAGCGGGTTCGTGCCCCAGAGCTTGATCGGCTCGCCCGTCTTCTCAAGCAGCAACTTGTCCTTCTCCATCCGAATCCAGCCCTTGGCGCCCGCCGGTTTGTCGCCCCAGCCCTCACGAGGGAGAAAGGACGGGCGCTCCAGGTCGTTGGCTTGGGCGGCGTCCAGCGGGAACCACGACGACTTGTCCACCAGGCGGTTGCCCGGCTCAAAGGTTATCGGCTCCGCAAACGTGACGGTGATGCGCTGCTCGTAGGTCGTGCCGGCCGCGACCGGCTGGTCCTGTCCCGCGAAAAAGCGCATCTCGGCCGCGTCGCAATGCAGGAACAACGGCGGATCGCAGGCAACGCGGATGGCCTCCCCGGCGGCGGTCGCCAGTGCGACTTCTTTCGTTCCGGCGAAACTGTGCTGCCCCACCGGCAAAGGAATCTCGGTCGTCTTGCCATCGGCCTGGGTCACGACCGCTTTGCCGCCGTCAAAGAACGGCGTGTGGGCAAGGACCGCGCCGACGGTCAGGCTTTTGGCCTCCTTCGGGAAACCGAGCGCCAGCTCCTCGCCCGGTGTGATTTTGTACAGCAACCGGACGCCCGACTTGCCCTCCGCCATGGCCTCGTGCCGGATGCCGAAGGGGTGCAGCGGCTTTTTGGGATAATCGTAAAACGCGGCGTAGAGATTGGCCTTGGGATTGTCATAGACGCGCGTCTTGCCGCCTTCGACGGCGGGCATCGCGTGATGATCCCACGCCAGACAGGGCGAGGCGCTCCAGCGCGGGCCCATGACGCGTGTTTCGATCGCGAACTCGGGCACGTTGTTCTTGAGCACAGCCAGGTCCATCAGGCTGGAGCCGACGACGTCGCGCCGCTGTGCGTGCGCGCTTGCGCCAAGGGCGAGCGCCAGGGTTGCCAACACTGCGATTTTTGTCATTTTCATGGGGTTCTTCATGGGTTTGGGTTTGGGTTGAGGTGGGATTACTTTCCGAAATGGTTCTTGCCCATGTCCATGCCGGGCGGGTACGCTTCGGCAAGGCGGATATGGACATCGCCGCCGCGTTCCTCGACGATCAGCGGGACGAAACCCAGGCTCTGCGGCAGCGGGGCGGTCGTGTCGGTGCCGAAAATCGCCGCCCACCAGCGCCCGTCCTTGTCCTGGAAAACGCTCCCGGTGCCGCCATGCGGGACGAGCGGACGGGGCTTGGACCAGCCGTCCATGATGTTGTCGGAGGTGCTGTAGCTCCAATCGTAGGTGCCGTACGAGCGCGCCACTTTCGTGGAATCGACGGTGAACTGCGCCTTGTCCTCGCCGCCCCAATCGGTGTGGAAAAGCACGTATTTTTTGCCGATTTTGATCAGCCACGTCCCTTCGTACCCCTGCCGGGCAAAGTTTTCGTAGGTGATGTCGCGGGGCGGCGCCACGAACCCGCTGAGGTCGTCCTTCATCTTCGCGATGCGCGGCGGGCCGAAGCAGAAATGCATATAGACGCTCCCGTCGTCGTCCTTGAACAGATGCGGCGCGCCATCTTTGTATTTGAATACGGTGTCTTCGTAGGGCCCCTCGGGCTTGCCGCTCGTGCTCCTGAGGATGCTGGTGGTGTTGCGGCAGAACATCATGTAGGGTATGAAATAAGTCCCGTTGTGCGCGAAGATCTGCGGGCCCCATAGGTCGTGCTGGTTCGGCGCGACCATGCCCTTCGGCTCGGGCTTGGCCGACCATTCGGCCTGCGACGCGCTCCAGATAAACCCGTCGTCGCTGCCCGTCCGCTGGATGCGTTCCCAGCGTTTGAGGTCTTTTGACCGCCAGACCCGCGCGCCGGGAACACCTTTCGCGTCCTTGCCAGTCGTGGCGGCAAGGTAATAGAAGCCATCGGGTTCGAGGGTGACGAGCGGGTCGCGCAGCTCCACCCTTCCATTCACCGTGGTGTCCCAGGCGGGTTTGAGGGTCGAAACCAGGCCGGCCTCGGTGACCACCCAATACCGGCGGTTGGCCCGCCCGAGAAAGCCGTCGAACAACAACGGCACAATGGCCGGACGGTCCTGGCATCGGGCGAACGGGTCCTCCGCACTGCCGGACATGCTGGCGTTGAGCCGCCCCTTGCCATCCTTGAAAACCGTGACCTGCCCGCCGTGCGGCACCATCAGCTCGCGCGGTTCGTATGGGCCGAAGAGATTGCTTGAAACGGCGACGAACGTGTCGTGGCACGGATTCTTGTTGAGGCGCGGGTTGATGTCCATCGCCGTGAGATGGTACTTGCCGCCGGCCTTGAAAATGTGGGCGCCGGTCCGGCCAACGAGCATTGGGTAATCGCCGAGGCGGCTGTTGGGCTTGCACTGAAGCAGGCGCGGTTCCCCGGTGAGCCCGGTCATATCCTCTTTCATCCGTGCGATCCATCCCGGCCCCCAGACAAAATAAACGGCGCCGTCGTCGTCCTCGAACAGCGAAGGCGAGCCGCCCCGCGTGGTGATGCGCCCATTCTTCTCGTAGGTGCCGGCATCAGAGTTGAGCGCCACGTTCTCGTACGGCCCCTCGGGCTTGCCGGTGGTGCTTTTGAGCAGGCCTGTCTCCTGATTATTCAGCGCAAACGGAATCCAATAGGTTCCCTTGAGATAATGGATTTCCGGAGAGGTGATCCCGCGCACCCAGCCGGCCTCCGGGTCGTCCGGATCAAGCCGGTAAAATTGCATCCAACGGTTGGACGTCTTCTGGGGATGCGGCGTGTACACCCGCGGGTCCGCGAGGTCCAGGGCCGTGGCCAGTTCCTTCCAGCTCCCGCCGTCCGGCGAACGCCAGATTCTGATCGTGAGGCTGTTCTGGAAATCGGCCGTCCCATCGGGCCGCTTCACGCCCTGGGTGCCGACCATATAATACCCGCCATCGCCGCCCCGGCAGATCGACGCGTCGCGCAGGGGCGCGTCGAGCAGCGGTTTGGCCGCGCATTTCACGTAGGGCGCGAGTTGCTCGCCCTGTTTGTCCCGGTCAAATTCGAAGCCGAATTGCTGGACGACGGCGAACGGTTGCATCGCTTCGAGCTTTTCGTACTGGCGCGCCAGGGGCGTGACGGACGCTGGAGGCGCGCCGGACGCGGGCGCCGGCGCCACCGCGAGGATGGCCAGGACCGCCAGCGGGGCAAGCGTAGCGGGAGGGAATGGGCGCGGCAGGCCGGACCCGGCCTTGCGCGGCGAGAATGGGTTGGGTTTGGGTTTCCTATGCATCGCACCCGGTAGTGAGAGTTTCGCGCGTAAAGGTTACGCCCGAATTCCTCCGCGATTGTCTGGCAATGACGATGCGCCCTCATGATGCATGACGGACGTGGCCCACATGGAACCTTGTTGTGGTTTTAGGGTCCTGCCCCGGGGGCGTTCCCCATCAATTTCCCGTCAGACAGATGAGCTTGCCGTTCACCTGGCTGACAAACAGCCGGCCGTCGGCCGCCGCCATCCCGTCGAAGACCGGGCAGGCGTCAAGCGTCCACTCCGCCAGTTTCTGGCCGTCCTTTGCCGAAAGCGCCCAAAGGCTGCCGGGCGTCCGGTATTCGTAAGGCGCGAGCGGGTCTTCTGTGTGGCCCGCCTCGATTGGGCCGGCGATGAACAGCACCTTGCCTCCTTGAACCGCCGGGGCCAGCAACATGGCGCGCACGATCTGCGGCACGTCAACCGTCCAGTCGGGTTTGGCCTGCCTGCGCACATCGAAGCCCTTGTGTTCGTTGGCCGCGCCGACCGGGTCGGCGTTGAGCGTCGATCCTTTGCCCATCAGATGGTTGGGATACCGGCCGGCATCCTGTCCTTCATGCTGCGACGCGTAGGTGTGTTGGCCGTCGAACACAAGAATCTTGCCGGCGTTGGCGGCCCCGGCGGCGTTGCCGGCGCCGTAGTATTGGCCGGTGTAGTGCCAGCCGGTGCGCTGGTAAAACGTGTCGTCGAGAAACCCGGTGAGGCTCCGCAACCGCCTGCCGCCGGAGGACTGGCCGGCGGCCGCCAGCCGGAGGCTTGAACCGCTCCGCAAGTCCGGCGTGATCCGCATCGAACCCATGTGGAAATCCGTGCCGTCGTAAACGAGCAGGTCGCTGCGCGCGCCTTCGATGTCAATATACGGCGGATAGTAACCCTCGGGGTTGACGCTCTTTTGGCCGTGGCCGGATTCGGCGACGGGCAGAATCGGATTCGGCTTGAAGAAATCGTGCCACGGCCCGTCGAGCCGGGCGTGCCCGAGCCTCTGGCCGGTCGCCAAATCGAGTTTGAGAACCTGGATGCCGCCGTCCAGGAACGAGGACCGGCCCGCGGTCGCATAGACGACTCCGTCCTTCACCGGCACCGAACCGTGCACCGGCCATTTCGAGGCCACGCGCCCGTCGTCCACGATCATCATCTCCGCCGGCGCGGCCCGGAACCGCCAGACCAACGCGCCATCCGCCGCATTCAGGCAATAGACTTTGCCGTCCGCGCAGCCGAACACCAACCGGTCGCCCGCGACGGTCGGGGCGCTGTCCACATAACTGGGCGTGCCATACCGCCAGAGCACCTTGCCGGTGCCGGCGTCCAGACCGGCCACCTCATTGGCGTTTTTGCGGCTGACAAACACCCGGCCCCGCGCCACCACCGGCGGCGTCAGCTCCCCGCCGAGTTCAGCCGTCCACCCCGGCTTCAACGCCGTGCCCAGTGTCGTGGCCGCCTGGCCGCTGCGTTCCAGATCGTGCCGGTAAACCGGCCAATCGGTTGATTCCGGATTCTCGATTTTCGATTCCCGTTTTCCGCCATACGCGGGCCCCTTTTCGAGGCGTTCGGCTCCGTTCCCCTGGTCGTACTCCAACGCCGGCGCTTGCGGCCCCATCGCGTGAAACCCCCGGATGCGCGCCCCCAGCCAGCAAGCGCACGGATCGGGCGTGTGGTAGAGCATCCCGTTCGCCGGGATGTAGCCGAGCGCGCAGGCGCTCCGCAGCCACCGGTCGTCCGACACCATCTTCTTCGCTTCGATGTCGTAGAACTCGATCCCGAATTTGATGCCGCAGAGAAACCGGGTGGTCGCGACGCCGCGGTGGCATCGGCCGTGCGTGCCGCCCAATGCGGTTTCCGCCGCCAGCGGCCCAAGGCTCTCCCCGGTCTTCGCGTCATACCGCGCGCCGTTGTCGGTGTACAGCACTCCGCCAATCACCCGCAGTCCCGTCGGATGGCCGAACCCGCCGGAGTAGCCCAACCGCGGCTGCTGCCAGATTTCTTGGCCATCCTTCAAACTGAGGCAAACGGTCCCCTTGGCGTTGAAAAAGGCTTTGTCCCGCCAGAGGAACAAATTGCCGGCGCCGCCGCTGCGGGCATAGGCCCGGCCCCGGAAATTATCCAGTTTCTCCCGCGGGCTTCGCCAGAGTTCCCTGCCGGTCGCGGCGTCACGGCAGACCACGGCGGTCATGTCGAAATAGCACACCTTCCCGTCCAGGGCGCAGAGCGATTCGGTCGTCACCCGCGGCGCGTCCACCGACCACAGTTCTTTTCCGGTGGCCGGGTCCAGGGCCGCCACTTTCTCCGGCGGCTGGGAATCGATATACTCGAGGAACTTCTCCGAACCGTACGCGCCTTTGGATTTGTTTTCGGCTTCAGGCCTAGTGCCGATCGGCTTGTCCAACTTGGCCGGGATATTGCCGCGGACGCGCAGGTAGATGCGTTCGCCGTCACCAATGATCTCGTCCACAAACCCTGACGGTTTGTATTCCCAAACGGTCGCGCCCGTGGCGGCGTCCAACGCGGCCAGGCCGCCCCGGTATGCCAGCGTGGCGAACACGCGGTCGCCCAGCGCCACCACCCGGCGATGCAGTTGCAGCGGCGACGCCCAGGTGTTCCACAAGGTCGGTTGCGACGGGCCGACATCCTCGAACTCAAACTGGCCGAAACCGCGTAGCGCCCGCTTCCACAAGAGCACCCCGTTGAACGCATCACGCCCGATCAGCGACCATTTCTCCGGCAAGGACGGGATGGGATCGGTTCTCGACGCCCAGTTCATTCCGGCGCCCTTGTGCGGCATGGCCGCGATCGGCCCTTCGTCGCGGAGGTAAAACACCCGGCCCCCCGAACTGACGAACCCGTCGGTGCTTGTGGTCCAGTTGTGGCTCCGCTCCGACGACGGCCCGGCGTACCACTGCAACGCCCGCGGCGGCCCGACCACCACGTCCCTGGACACCGCGTTCCCGGAAGCGCCGTAGAAATAGTGCGTCCAAGCGTCGCGTTGCGGGTCGGCCGGCTTGCGCGTCACCTTCCCGCCCATCCACGCCGCGCCTTCGGGCGCGAGCACCCGGAGCACTTCCTCTTCCGACACCCGTCCCTCGTCCCCGGACACCACCAGCAGCCGCGCGAGATTCTCGGCGTATGGCAGGGCGCCGCCGCTCCACTGATCCACGCTGACCGGCCCCGCGAGTCCGGCCGCCTGAATGTTCGCGCGCGCCGCCGCCACATCGGCATCCAGGCCGTGCACGACGAAGCTGTCGTTCGCCCGCAACGCCGCCGTCAGCTTGCCGTCGCCACAGCCGACATGGACGACCAGCCCGCCGGTCACGCCGGTCTCCTTGAGGATTTGTTGCGCCTGTTCCCGCTGGGCGTGGGCCGTTAAAGCCAGCGCCAGCACCCATCCGATTGCCATCATGGTCTTGTTCATGTTTTCGTGTGTTTTATCTGTGGTTCAATCTTTTGGCCACTCGCCGGCGATGTCGATCAGGTGTTGCGCCCCCTCGGTGCGCACCGCGAGCGGGATGATCCCCATGTAGGTGAACCACGGCGCGGTGTTGTCATTGCCGAAGAACGTGCTCCAGAACCGGCCTTTCCCATCGCGAAACATCGCCGCGCCGCCGCAATGCGGCAGGGTGTTGGGAGGCCGGGGATAGGGGCCTTCCTCTTTGCCCGACTCGGACCAGGCGAAAGTGATATCGTATGTCGATCCGGGGCGTTGCTCGATGTGCAGGCTGGTGGCGCCGTTCCATTCGGTCGATGTCCAGCGGAAGTTTTTGAACGTGCGGTCGAAGGGGGTCCCGGCAAAAGCGGAACCGTCATCGCAGAACGTCGTGCCATCGGGCGGATACTGGATGGCGTGGAGATTTTCCTTGGCGGGGTACGGGGCAAAGGAGCCGTCGTCTTGCAAGGCCATCACCCCTTTCCAACCGCGCTGGGTGTAGATCGTGCCGTCGGGCGCCTCGTAAAGTTCGCAGTGGGCGTAAGGCGCCCGGCCGACCGATTCCCAGGGCCCTTCCCACGTGCCGGACTTGCTGCGGATGACGCCGGAACCCGCGGTGAAGGTTTTGCCGCCATCGAGCGTTGGATTCTGCTGCAAACCCGGCGCGGTGTTATAGAGGTTGAAGGTCATGTACAACGTGCCCCGCAGAAAAAACACGTCGGCGTCCATGCAACTGGTGACAAGCCCATACTTGCCGAACTTGTTTTTCCCGAGCTTCATCCGGTTCCCGAAATCGAGCCAGTGGATGTCCTCAAAGCGCATCACGGCCCTGCATTCGGCGGGCGCCTCCCCGCGGCCGGCCTTGGCCGCTTCATCCGCCTTGAACCGCCAGAGAATGACCTGGTTGTAGTGTTCCGGATCAATCGAGGAGCCGGTGTAATAGACGTATCCATCCTTGTGGACCATCACCTCGACATCGCGAATCTGGTGCTTGGTCAACGGCCGGCACTGGTCCCAGGGACCGCTCTCGGTGATGACGTGTTGCGGCTTGAACGGGAAGGCATCCTTCACGCCGCGCCCGAAATAGAGGTCTTCGGTCGTCCAGACGAGGGGAACCAGCGCGGGCCGGTCGCGGAACTTGGCGCGCGCATCCGTACCCGACATCGTGGCGAACCAGTTGTCCTTGTCGTCGTGAAAAAGCGTCGTCTCCCCGCCGTGGGCCACCATCAAATGCCGGCAGTCGTATGGGCCGTGGATGTCGCGTGCCGTGGCCACGAAATTGTCATAAACCGGATGGCCGGTGCGGCTGGTCCATTCGGCCACGGCCAGAGCATAAACGCCCTTGCGCTTGGTCAGAAACGCCCCTTTGCGTCCGACGGTGAACGGCGAATGTCCGAGGTCGCTGCCCGAACGCGGCATCACGAGACGCGGCGGTTCGCTGACGCCGCTCAGGTCGTCCTTCATCCTCGCGATCCACCCCTCGTCGAACACCGCGAACACCGCGCCGCCGGCCTGCCCGCCACTTCCGTCGGGCGCGGGCGGGTCTTCGTCCTCAAACAGCGAGAACGATTCGGCTTGTGGCAAAATTTGCCCGAGATCTTCGTAGGGTCCTTCCGGCTTGCCGGTGCGGCTTCGGAGCAGACCGCCGCCCCATCCATTCATCGAGTAAGCGATCACCGGAATTCCCTTGATCGCGTGGACACGGACCGAGGTCATGCCCCGGGCCAGTCCTCGGCCATCACGACCCGCCCGCCGCGGCCGCTGCCAGGAGTCCGGCGCGGCATCACGCTCGATGCTCCAGACTTGGCCGAGGGGCTCCCACGTATTCAGATCCCCAGATTTCCAAAGCCAAACCCCGTCGTTGTTCTGGAAATCGCAATCATAATCTTGCTCGTAATCGTGATCGGTTTCTTTTGAGGGATTGGGAGCAGGATTACGATTAGGATTAGGATTAGGATTAGGATTGGGATTAGGGGGATTGGGAAGCGCGCCGGCGAGCAGATACGTTCCATCGGGCAGGCGGCAGATCGAAGGATGGCGCAGCGGCACATCCAGAAACGGCGTCACCGCGAAGGGATCGGGGACGGGAGCCGGATCTGCCGCAAACACGTTGAACGCGAAAAGAGCGATCAGTCCGATGTGGCTAATCCGGCGGATTGGACCGATCTGTTTCATAATTGCACCTCCACGATCACAGGCTTGCCTGACGCATCCGAACAGGCGGCCAGCCATGCTCCCTTTTCGTTCTGGAAGAGCGTCGCCTGGCCTCCTCCGGGAATCAGCAGCCGGCGCGGCCCCCAGGGGCCGGTCGGGCTGTCCGCTGACATGAGAAAGCTATCCCACGCCATCGTCCCGTCCGGCTTGAGGGCGCGTTCGGTGGCGATCATGTGGAACGTTGACCCGTCGCGGACCAGGAAGGCGCCTCGTTCACCAAGGCGAACGGGGAATCCGTCCGCGCCGGGCTTCGGTTGCTGCAAGATTGGTCTGGGCTCCAGCGCCAAGGCTTCCTTGCGCCCCGGTGGGGTGTGCTTGCCCGGTTTGGTCGAAATCAATTTCGCCAGGTAGCCGCCGTCGATCACCCACCACATCCCTTCGCCGTCGGCAAACAAGGACGGGTCACCGCCGCGAGTGGTGAGCAGATCGACCAACTCATACGGCCCTTCCGCGTTGCCCGAGGTGCTCTTCATCAGGGCGGTGCCCTGCCGGCTCATCGAAATCGTGAGCCAGAACGTGCCGCGGGCGAAGTGGATTTCCGGCGCCACGATGCCGAAGACGCGCTCCGCGGCGGGCTCGTCGGGCGGCGCCTGGACTTTGTGCAGCCACCGATAGGGCCCGTAAAGTTCGTAAGGCTGGTCGCGCAAGGCCATCACGCAACCCAGCGGCGCCCACGTCTTCAGGCCGGACGATTTCCATAGATAAACGCCGTCGTTGTTGTGGAAATCCGGCCGCCCGTCCGCCCCGTTCTTGATCGCCACAGAGCCGGTAAGGTAATAGGCGCCATCCGGCCCGCGGCAGATGCACGGATCGCGCAGCGGCTTGTCCACCTTGATCCCGGCGGTGATCCGCGGCTTTTGTTCCTGCCGGGGGTGCGCTGCCGCGGCCAGCGCCAGCGCCAGTCCGAGGGCCATGATCTTGTTCATTTCCGGCCTCCTTGTTGCCATTTCACTGTTTCCGCCGCATCGAACTTGAGGGTGACCGGGCCGATCCAGCCGGACGCCAAAAGCGGGTCCGGCGCCGAGTAATGTTTCCACGTGGCCATGGTCACCCGTCCGGTGTCGGGAGCCCGTTCGCCTTGCTGCAACCATTTCGGCCAACCCTTGGGCGACCCGCGCTCGTCGAAATCCAGCAACGAGGGAAACCGCTCGTCTCCGATCAGGCGGTTGACCCAAAGGTTGGTCACGCGAACTTCGATCTGGTTTTCGCCCTCTTGAAGGAACTGGGTGACATCGACGTGAAACGGCGGCTTCCAGAGCGTGCCAAGCTCATGGCCATTGAACCGGACCCCCGCCATCACTTCCACACGCCCGAGATCAAGAACCACCCGCTGGCCCGCCGCCGGTGCTTGCGCTTGAAACGTGTGCCGGTAAATACCGGTCCCCGAAAAATGCCGGATGCGCTCCTCGGCATGCGCGGTCCAACAGGCAAGCGTGTCGAGCGTCACGGCCGGGGGCAGGCGGCCGCCATAGGCGAATTGAGGGGGAAAGCTCAGTTCCCACGGCCCTTGGAGCGCGACAGGCTGGGGTGGCGGCGCCGCTTTCATGGACGCCGCCGTTCCGTCCGCCATGGCAAGCTCGAAGCTTCCGCCTTCGCGGGAAAGCAAAAATGCGCGTCCGTCCTTCCCGACCCGCACTTCGATGCCGGGGTCGCCCGAGGCATCCTTGCCATTCCGGCGCACCGACGCGACCGGATTGGCATTGTCCATTTGCCTTCGGAAGACCACAAAGAGCGAGCCTTTCGGTTCGAGGTTCAAACGCACGGAAACGCGGTTGTCCCCGGCCGGCCGCCACCAGCCGGCATCTTCCATGACGCCCGTTTCCGGGTTCCAGAGTTCGGGAATTTTGCCCGCGACGCGAAAGACGGCATCGAACGCGGTGGAATCCGAGGAAAGATTGCGCACGAAATAGATGTCCGCGCCGCCTGTCCGGCGATGAATCCAGTTCTTGTCCATTGGATCGCGCGAGCCCCGCGGCATTTCGCAGTCGGGTGGGACCCCCATCGCGGCCAACACCTCGCCGGGATTCATCCCCCAATAGACGGTTCCCGCGCCCGTTTTGCGGTGGCCTTTCTCGCTGGACTCCCATAACTCGCCGGCCACGGCGGCAACAGTCTTGTCGCCCGCGGGCAGGTCGGCGAGGCTGGGCGAACGCACCGGACGCGGACCCACGACCACCGCGCCCTCGCGGACGAGTTCACGCAGCTTATTGGCGACCGCCGCCGTCATCAGCGGAATATCGCCGAGGGCAAGGAGGCGATAAGACATTCCCGACGGCAACACAAGGCGCCCCTCCTCGACGTGGGCCTTGAGCAACAGATGCTCGGGGATCGCGTCGAAATCATAGCCGGCAGGCTGCCGCTGCGCGAACACGTCCAGGCGAACGGCCTGCGGTTCGAGATTGGGACCGTGCCCGCCGGGGAAATAGGCCACGTCGGCGACAAAGCGTCCCGATTGGAGAAGCGCCTGGCAACGGGCCAGGTATTCATACCAGGCCTTTCCCTCAAAAAACCAGGTGTTGTTGCGGTCGAACTGGGAACCCCATGCCGTCAGGGTCATCCCCGGAAATCTGTCCTTCCACGGAGAGTGCGCCCACTCACTCAGGGTGAAACGGTTGACGCCGTGGCAGAACATCCGGTCGCCCAGCTCCTTGAAGGCGCGCGGATGCCCAAGCCAGCGCCCATACTTCGGAAAGGATGTGAACGCCTCCGCGCCCACGCATGAACGCCCGGTGGCGTGGGCGGCGGAGGCCGCCTCGCGGGTTTCGTGGAAGTGGTTGGGCAACCGGAGCGCTTCCGCCTCGGGAACGTGATCGAAACGGCCGGCCCAGAACTCCGTCATCGGCATGTCCACCATGGATTGCGCATGAAGCTGGTCGAATCCCATGGCGTTCGCACCCACGGCGAAGGCTTCCGCCGAAAAGCGCAAGCCTCGCGCGTTCGCCAACTCGCGGAAATGGCCGAAATAGTTTTCCGCGGCCAGTTCGCTGTGCGTCCGACGCACATCCCACAAAAAGCGCTCGGCAACCGCCGCCCCACCCACGGGAACTCCCGCAAAAACCGGCAGGAACGGCATCGGGTCGTAGCCGCGGCGGGCGGCGAACTCCCCGGGAAAATTGCCCGACCAATTCTGCGGGCCGACCTCCCAGCTATCGACATGGGTCCAGGTAGCGCTTTTGCCGGCAAGCGGCCCGAAGTCGTCGAGGCGCTTGCCGAACCAGGCGTTGAAGTGCCGGGTCAGAGCCTCCTTGCTGAACTTGTCCACATCCGGCCCCCAGCCCGGTCCCGAGGCGGAATCGTTCTTCTGGCCGGTGACGGTGTATCCGATGCGCAAGATGCGCCACACCCCGTCCGGGACTTCCCAACGAATCGCGCCTGTCTCATCCATTTTTCCGCTCAAAGCAACGACCTTGGGCGCGGCTGATCCGGAGGGGTTGATGAGATCGTCCGCCGCAATATCGCCGAATCCATTGAAGCACGCCTTGGCCGGCCAGGCCCTGATCCGGTCCATATCCGTCACCCGCAACCCGGCCAGCGAAAAGCTTCGAGCGGGCGCAATTTCAATGCGAAACCATTTCGCCCGCACCGGCGCAAAGGCTTCGTGCTCCCATTTGCGTCCGCCGTAAAGCCAGAACCCGGACGGCGCTTCATGGGCCGGGCGGAAGCTCTTCCCGTCCGCGGATGCGAAGACGCGCACGGCGGGACGCGGACCCGCGCCGGAGAACTCGACGCCGCGAATCAGGGCGGGCTTGGCCAGCTCGATCTCAAACCGCGACGCGCCGGCGGGAAGGGAAACACCGTGCCGTTCCGAAATCGGAGTTGGCCGCTGGAGCAACGCGTCGAGCCGCTCCTTCGGCGCGGCAACACTGGAGCTCAGCCGTGCGCCCTCCATCGGGTCGCTTGCGGAGGCGCCCTCGGGACAGGCCACCGCAAAAACGGCCAGGTCGCGATGGAACCCGGCACGGTTCGCGGGCGTTTCCAACGTAACGGTGGTAAGACCCGGCCCGGACACACGCGCCTCCGACCAGGTGACCATGCCCATGCCGTCTTCCGGCTGGACCCACGGCCCGCCGCTCCCGGTCCAACCGTCGCCATTGTACAAATTGAGTTGCAGGCCGAGTCGATCCGCCTCCCTGGCCGTGTGCAACATGACCGCATGATACCCGTCGGAGCCAAAGGCTGTCGTTCCGGCGGGTGTGCCAACGCCCGCGGAGAATTGCATCGGCATGCCAAGACCCGCGCTCGCCATCGCCTCGAGGTCGGCGGTGATGCTTTCCTTCGTGATGTTTCCATTCAGCCAAAACCAAAAGGCTCCAGGCCGGGCGTCCAGAGAGGGTTTCAGGAATGCCTCCGCCAACGGGTCTGGGACCGGCGCCGGCTCAGCCGGGGCGGCCGGCACTGTGCCCACCGCCGATGTCGGCTCCGCCGACTGCGCGGCGGACGCACATCCCGCAAGTGCCATGGCCATACTGATTGTTTGCATGTGTTGGGTGATTCGGTTCATCTGATGCTCCTCACTTCATGTTTGTCTGGGGTTCTTGATCCGGGGCGTCTCCCGGAATGGGCTCCAGACCCCATTGCTCGTTTGGTTGGGGTCCAAGGATCAGCGCCAGCTCGCCGCCCGCGGCGAACTCGCGCCGTAAGAGATAGCAACGGGAAATCGGCTTGCCGTTGAGGGTGGCGGATTGGATGTAGTGGTTCTCCGGGCTGTTGTTCACCGTGCGGATCACAAAGGTCCCGCCCGGACGCCCTTCGGAATCGAGCCGGAAGGTTACCGTGTCGAAAATGGGCGTGGTGATGTCGTAGATGGGCTCCCGCTCCAAGCCGCCGCGCATGGTGAAAAGTCCCGTGGACATCAGGACGCTGAGAGCCCCCATCTGGCCCTGGTCTTCGTCGCCCCGGTTGGTGTTCCGCGCTGTGTGGTCGAACCGCTTTGCCCAAGTCTGCCTCACCCAATACTGGGACAGCCACGGTTTGCCCAAGTGATTGAAGATGTGGGCCATGTGCATCGCGGGCTGGTTTCCGTAATCGGTTTGGCCCGGCGTCTGGAATTGCGACTCCAGCCGGTTGGCCGCCGCGTCCCACCCGCCCATGAGCCGCGCCAGTTCGGCGATATCGTGGCCGACAAACCATGTGTAGAGAAAGGTGTTTCCCTCCGCGAAACACTCCATCTTCCCGTTGCTCACATCCTTGCCGTTCACAAGGAAGGGCGTGAGCCAGGAGCCGTCCATGGCGCGCGGCCGCAGATAACCGGTCTCGGGATCGTGGATGTTCAGCCAGCTTTTCGCGCGGTTCATGAAAATCCGGTACTCTTCGTCGCGGCCGAGTTTCTTCGCCACTTGGGCCACCGCCCAGTCGCAGAAGGAATAGGTCGCAGTCTCCGAGCCGGGCGGGGAGTCATGATGGTTGTACCCGCCGTCGAAAGGCAGGTATCCGTATTGGAGATACAAATCTGCGTTGCGCATGTTGGCTGTTCCCCCCTTCTTGATTGGGCCGCCCATGTGGTTGCGCTTCATCGCCTCAAAAGCCTCGGCGTGGTCGATGCCGTCCAGACCGATCTGGATGGCATGAGCGATCAGGGTGGTGGCCTGGGCGCCGGGCATGATCGGCCAGTACGCGCCAAACAAGGCGCCTCTTGGCAGGACGCCATCAGCGTTGTTCCGCGCTATCTCCAGGGCGCCGTTGACAAAACTCCGAAACACCGCGGGTTGAGCCATCCCCCAGTAGGGGCTCAGGGTCCAATGCGTCCACCATAACGCGTCGAAGTTGTACACGGAGAACTTGGGCCGGCCCGCGGCGTCCAGCGGCAACTGTTTGATCCCTCCGGAAACCGAATAGGCCCCGTCGCAATCCTCGATCCGGTGCCGCCCGATCGCCGTGCGGTATTGGTCGGTGTAAAACTTGATCCGCTGGGCCTCCGTTCCGCCATCCACGGTGATGGCGCCGAGATACTCGTTCCATTCCCGCCGGGCGTCCGCCCGCACGGCGTCGAAATCCCAGTCCGGAGATTCCGCGGCCAGATTCTTCCGCGCGCCATCCAGGCTGACGTAGGACAGGCCGATTTTCATGGTCACTTTGTCGCCGGCGTTTATCGGGAACGCCACTTTGGCTCCGGCAATCGGAAAATCGCTCTTGGCGGTGGGCGCCGGCCAGGTTTTCTCGTCACCGGGAAGGAACTCCTCTCCGTCCCATATCTGGAACTGTTCGATGTCCCGGTCCATCTGCGCAACGAAATGGAGCTTCACCGAATTGTTCCACATTATATAAGCGAAGCCCTCCACTTCCCTTGGGCCAGTCTTGCGGATCATCCCTGGACGGCTGCCATGCCCTTCGCCGATCCTGCCGCCGTTCATGAAGATGACGCCGCCCGCGCCCGGTTTGTCGAACGTATAGCGGTGCCACGCCACTCGGCAGGTGGCGGTCAGCTCGAGCCCCATATCATAGCGCGGCAGCCGCAGCTTTTGATAGCCGGGTTTGGCGATTTCCCCCTCGTGCGCATGAGGGGATTTCCAGCCGTTGGGGCCGCTTCGGGGATCGATGTCCCCGCAAACCGGCATCACTTCCAACCCGCCGGGAACGAGGTAGCCGTTGATATGGCTGACGCCCAGGATGTCCTCTCCATCATAGTAGAAGCCTGGCCCTCTCTTGTTTGTGTCGGTTTTCGTGCAGACCAGATGCGTGTCCGGGCGCGGGTTGGCCAGCCCAAAAGGGCGCATCGGCGCGTTGAAATAGAACCAGCGCGTATAGTGCCCCCCGGTTTCGATGTAGGGATCGACGTGCTCGGCAAAATCCGGCGCGGCCGCGGCGGGCCGCGGTTCGTTGCTCCGCGGCTTGGCGGCATCCGCCGCCGGGGCGGCGGGGATGGCGGCGGCCAGCATGGCCGCCGCGAGTACATTCTTTGCCTGGTTCATGGGATGCTCCTTATCCGTGGTTTGCGCGGTGTTTCCGAACCACTTCCGATGTCGGTGTGGCTGTGCTGGACGACGATGATGTCCTCCAATCTCATCGCGACTCCGGCTTCGGCGCCTCCAGCGTCTCGGCCACGGTTTTCACCTCCGCGGCCGCGCCGCCGCCCATGACGCGCTTCTGGTAGTCGTCGGGATTGTCCTCGATATCAATGACAACATCGAAGGGGCCGCGCTTTTCGACCTTGAGCGGCATCAAGCCGATCTTTTCCCACCAGGGGCCGCAATGGTCGTCGCCAAAGTACGTGCTCCACCAACAGCCCTTGCCGTCCTTGAAACGGTTGCCCGCCCCGGCGTGGGGAATGGTGCGCATCGGGCCGACCGGCGGTCCCCACGGAGTTTTGGCGGCCACATAATTCACGTCGTAGGTCGAGTAGTGGCGTCCGCCCGATCCGTCCCATGCCCCCGTGATCGCGCCGTTGCCAATGGTGGTAAAGAGGGTCACGCCCTCGACTCGTTCCAGTCCCACGCCGCCCTCCATGATGCCGTAGCCGCCGAACATGCCCGTATCCTTGGGCTTGTAGTCCCATTTCCAGCCCGGCGCCTCGGGATCGGCCTCGGCGACGACGGGTTTCCAGTGCAGCCAGTTGGCGGCGAAGATTTTTCCGTTCTCGTCCTTAATGATATTGAACGGGTTGATCGGGCCGGGACTTTTGCCAAGCTGGCCGCCGATGCGCCCGAGCGATTCATAGGGTCCGGCGATGTCGTTCCCCTTGCTCCGCAACACTCCGCAGCCGCCATGCGCGATCTCCTCCGGCGTCTTGGCGTCGTTCCGCATGAACGTGTCGAAGATCAGATAGTATCGCCCCTTGTGATGCAGGGCGTGGACGTCCCAAAAAACGTGTTGCCAGAGAGTCTCGCCGGGCTTGTATTCGGGCATGGGGTATTTGACCGGCAGCCACTCGATCTGGTCGTAGGTCCAGACTGGGGGCATCTCTTCCCACTTCATCAGGTCTGCCGACTTCCACATCACCAGCCTCCCGAACCGGCTGATCACCGACCCCATGAGGTAATAATGCCCGTCGGGCGCCACAAAGATGTTCATGTCGCGCATGTGCTCGTTCGGCAGCAGCGGCTTCATGCCCGGCCACGAGCCGCGCTCCGTGAAAACACACTGCGGTTTCCGCGGAAAGGTTTCGGTCGCCTTGAAGAGCCAATGGGGAAAGCGGTCGTGGCCGGAGAACTCCAAGGGCAGGAACGCCGGGCGGTCGCGGAAAACGGCGCGGGGATCGTTGCCGTAAAACGTCGCGTAAAGCTGCGGGCCGTCGAGCTGGCTGTCCGCGCCGCGGACCTTCCAGTCGTATGGCCCCCGGTATTTGTTCACCACAGAGCAGTTGGGCCCGAAGAAAACCGTGGTTCCGCCGCCGTGGGGAATCATGATCTGGCGCTCGCTCCACGGTCCGTCCAGGCTCGAAGCGTGCGCGATCCATGTGTCGTCGCAGCGCGACCCGAGCCGGTTGCAGTAGTCCGCCGCGCAGAGGTAATAGCGGCCCATGTGCTTGAAGAGAAAAGCGCCCCGCTCTCCAATCGCGCGCGGGGAGTCCGCCAGCCAGAACTCGCGGCCCGGCTCGTTCTTGCCATGCACGAGGTCCCGCGGATCGGGTGTGGGCTGGATCAGCCGCGGGCGCCCGGCCAGATAACGAAGGTCATCGGTGAGTTTGGCGATCCAGCCGCCGTCAAAGACCCAGTACACCGAACCGTCGTCATCCTCGAACATCGAGGGGTCGCCGCCACGTTCCGTGATGCGGCCAAGGCTGGTATAGGGGCCTTCCGGTTTGCCGCTCGTGCTCTTGAGCAGGCCGGTGCCCTGGCGGTTCATCGAAAAACAAAGGTACCAACCGCCCTTGATGTGATGGAGTTCGCGCGCCTGGATGCCCCGGACCAGCGGGTCGTTCTCGCCCTGCATCGGCTTGCGCGGATAGCGCATCCAGAAGACGTCGCCACGGTTGTCGCCGAGGTCCCGCTCGAGGTCCCAAACCACGCCGAGTTCCCGCCATGTCTTCAAGTCGCGGGATTGCCAAAGCTTGATTTGCCGGCAGTCGTCGAAATCCGGCCCCAACGTGCCCGTCAGATCATAGGCGCCGTCCGGACCGCGCGTGAGGGCCGTGTCGCGCATCGGCACGTCAAGTATCGGGCTGACAACCACGCTCGGCCAGTCGCGGTCGTTCAGGGCGGCATGAATGCTGGCCGCAAAGGCTGGAACCGCGAGGATAGCGGCGATGGCAATTTGCTTTTTCATTTGTTTTCTCCTGTTGCTCGGTCTCCCGGCCATTCGTCGGCAATGTCCAGGTGGATTTGTCGTCCATGCTTTTCGACTTTCAGCGGAACGATGCCCAGGCGGCAAAACCACGGGCCGGTGTCGTCGTCGCCGAAAATCGAGTGCCAGCAGCGCCCGCGGTCGTCGAAGAAGTAGTTGCCGCTGCCGACGTGCGGGATGATGTGCGGCCGCGGATACGGCCCGTCGCGTTCGCCGCTTTCCGACCAAGAATGGGATTCGTCATAGGAAGTGGTGTACATCACGATCTGGAAGGGGATCGTCGGGCCGGCCGTCGGCACGCCGGTCAGATGCCAGTTCTGGAACAACGGACAGTATTCGAGGGAACCGACCGCCGAGCCTTCCGTGCTGACCGCCGCGCCATCCACGGGCATGGTGGGCAGGTGCAGGGGTTTGCGGCGCTCGAATTTCTCCATCGGACCGGGAAACGGATCCGGCAGGGGAACGCCGCGATGATAGTAGCGCCCCTCCGGGCCGGCTTGAGGCGAGAAGAAATGGTAGAGCGAGTTGCGGTCGAGGACCTCCCACGGCCCGTCCCAGGTGTCGTTGGCGCTGCGGATCATGCCTGAGCCGGCCGTGAAGGTCTTGCCGTCATCCAGTGTTTGCGGCTTTCCCTTGATGTCGTACAGCGCGAAGGAGACGTGCAATCGCCCGTTCATGATAAACGGCTTGGCATCCATAAAGAACGGTGTCAGCCCCGGCTTGCCCCATTGGTTGACGCCGAGTTTGCGCCGGTTCCCGGCGTCCAGCCACGGCAGTTGGTCGAAGGCCAGCACGATTTTTTCCTCGCAGGCGAGTTCGCCGCGCCCGACCCGGGCCGTGTCGGCGGCGCGGAAGCGATGAAGGACGAGCTTTTCGGCGCACTGGTCGTCCACATTCGAGCCGCTGGCATAGATATGCCCTTGCGAGTTGGGCCGAGTGGTGAACCACGGGTCGCGGTAGTGGTAGGGCGTGAGCGGCCGCGCGTCAGCCCAGCAACCGCGCTCGGTGATGATGTGTTGCGCTTTCCACGGAAACTCGCGCTCGACCTTGCCGTTGAACCGCAGGGCGTTCTTCGTCCACGTCAGCGGCACGATGGCGGGCCGGTGGTGGAACGCCGCACGGACATCCGTTCCCGCCATGGTGCAGAACCAGTTGTCTTTGCCGTCGTGGAACACCGTCGTTTCGCCGCCGTGGGCGGCCATCAGCATCTTGTACTCGTATGGCCCGTAGACGTTCGTCGCCGTCGCGACAAAGGTGTCGTCCACCGGATACCCGGTGCGCCCGGACCAATCGGCCGCTGCCAGACAGTACACGCCCTTGCGTTTGAACAAGAATGCGCCACGCCGGCCAACGTATTGCGGCGACGTGCCGATGGCCGGCTCCGGACGGGCCATCAGGAGGCGGGGGCGTTCCGCCAGCCCGGTCAGGTCCTCCTTCATCCGCGCGATCCAACCTTGGTCGAAAACCCAATACACGGCGCCATCTTCGTCGGCGAACAGCGACGGACTGGTTCCCACCGGCGTGATCTGGCCCACGTCTTCATACGGCCCCTCGGCCTTGCCGGTCTTGCCGCGGAGCAATCCGCCGCCGTGGCCTTCCCTCGAATACGGGATGTAGAAGGCGCCCTTGATGCAATGCACTTCCGGAGACAACACATCCTCCGGCCAAACGCGCCCCAGCGCGTCCCATGTCTGCAAATCCTTCGACCGCCACAGCGAGATGCCGCCCGCGGCCATGCCGGTCAGGTAATAGTGGCCATCCGCGGCGCGGCAAACCGCCGGACTGCGCATGTTGACATCGAGGACCGGACGAACCGCGACGGGATCGGGCACGGGGCCGCCCTCGTTGGCGCGAACGGCCGCGGACGCGAGAAGGAGGAGCGGGAATGCGATTTGTGGCTTCATAGTTTGACCTCCATGACCACCAACTTTTTCCCCCGCACGCAGGCCGCGAGCCATCGGCCATCGGCATCTTGGAAAAGCGTCGCCTGCCCTCCCCCGGGAATCAGCAGCCGCCGCTTTCCGTAAGGACCATCGGGCTTGTCAGCCGAGGCGATAAAAGTGTCGCCTGCCGCCGCGCCGGCGGCGGAGGAGGAAGGGGGGCCTGTGGCGATCAAGTGAACCCGGCCGCCGGACGCCGCCAGAAACGCCCCGCGCTCGCCAATCGTGAGCGGAAAGCCATTCGACTCCGGCTCGGGTTGCATCAAGGCGGGCGCGGCCTCCAACGCGATGGTCTCCTTGCGACCGCTCGGGGTGTATGGCCGCGGCTCGGTCTTCACGAGCTTGCCGATGAAACCGGCGTCGAACACCCACCACATTTCATCGCCCTGAAAAAACAGGGACGGATCGCCCATCTCCACGGTGATTACATCCACCAACTCGTAGGGCCCCTCGGCCTTGCCCGAGGTGCTGCGCAACAGCCCGGTGCCCTGGCGCGACATTGAGAGCGTCAGCCAAAACGTCCCCGCCCCGCAATGGATTTCCGGGGCAACCACGCCCATCACCCGTTCCTCCCGGTATTCGTCCGGGACCGGTTGGGGATGCCTCAGCCAGCGATACACGCCCCAGCCGTTGGGCTCCTGCGTTTTCAGTTCAAACACGTTGCCCAATGGTGTCCACGTCTTCAGGTTGGACGAGGTCCAAAGATAGATGCCGTCGTTCTCGTAATAATCCGGTGTGCCATCCGCTTTCTGCCGGGTTGAAACCGAGCCGGTCAAATAATAGGCGCCGTCCGGCCCGCGGCAGATGCTCGGGTCGCGCAACGGCTTGTCCACCTTGATTTCCGTCACGACGGTTTGCGCCTGAGCCATGGCCGCCCAGGCAAGCCATGCAAAAACCGGTGATGCTTTCATGTCGGTTCTCCTTGGTTTTGCCTAATTCCGCAACGTGTCCAGAACGGTCCGCACTTCCGCGGCCGCGCCGCCGCCCATGACGCGTTTCTGGTGGTCGTCGGGGTTGTCCTCGACGTCGATCCGCAGGTCGTTTCCTGGCAGTTTCTCCACGCGCAGCGCGATCAGCCCGAACTGTTCCCACCACGGGGCGGTGTGATCGCTGCCGAAGAAGCCCGACCACCAATAGCCCTTGTGGTCCTTGAACAGGTTGGCCGCGCCGTTGTGCGGCACGCATTGCGGCTTCGCCCCCGGTTTCACCGGCCCCCAGGGCGATTCGGCCACGATGTAATGGTGGGAGTAGGTGTTCGCGATATCGCTTTCCTTGAGGTCGAGACGCCCGTCGCTCATGAAGTAAAAGAGAGGCACATCCTCCACCGCGATCATGCCGTGCAGATCGCCACGGAACATGTTCATGAAATTGCCGGCCTCGACCGGTTTCCATTTCCACTTCCAGCCGGGCAGGCTCAGATCGGCCTCGGCCACCTGATGTTTCCAGTTGACGAGATCCGAGGCCAGTAACTTGTCGCCCAGTTTGAAGAAGCTGAACAGGCTCGGTTCAGTGTCGTGGCCCACTTGGCCCCCGACCCGCCCAAGCGATTCGTAGGGGCCCTCGATCTTGCCGGTGGTGCTGCGCAGGGCGCCGGTGCCGCGATGGGCCTCGAGTTTGGCGTCGTTCGGTTTGAAGATGCAGTAGGTGATGTAGAAGGTGCCGTTCCAATAGGTCGGCGCGGTGTGCCAGAAAATGTGCTGCCAATCCACACCACCCGTTTTGAGCGCGGGATACGGCAGTTTCTTCGGCAGCCACTCAATCTGTTCGTACGTCCACAACGGCCCGATACGTTTCCAGGTCGCGAGATCGTCCGATTCCCAGAGCACGAGCTTGCCGGGGTGGCTCATCGCGGAGCCGCCGAGGTAGTATTTGCCCCCCGGCGCCGGCATGACCTTGAGATCGCGGATGATGTCCCCCTGGATGGGCGGGCGCATCCACGGCCACGGTCCCCGCTCGGTGATGACCCCCTGCGGCTTGCGCGGGAAACTCTCCAAGTCGCCGAACCATTCCGCCACCCAACGCTCCGGCCCCGCCCACTCGAGCGGTAGGAACGCTGGCCGGTCGCGGAAGATCGCGCGGACGTCGTTGCCGGAAAAAGTGGCGTAGAGGGTGTCGTCGCCCTTCGCCTTCTCGATTTCCGCCAGGGGTTTGGCGTTCTTCGATACCGAGGCGAGATAGAACGCCTGTTGCGGATGGTAATACTTCGGCACCGCGCTCGAACGCGGCCCGCGGAAGACGGTGGTCCCGCCGCCGTGGGGCGCCATCATTTGCCGGCTGCTGTAGGGCCCCGCGAGCGTATCCGACCAGGCGATGAAGGTGTCGTCGCACGAGGCGTTGAGGCGGTTGCTCCGCTCGGCCGCGGTCCAATAGTAACGGCCCCGGTTCTTGAAAAGGAAGACGCCGTGATCGCCAACGGCAAGCGGGTGGTCCCGGAAAACCTTGGTCCCCTTGGCCACCGCCCAGTCCGGCGGCTGCTCGTGCCGGGTCGTCAGCAGGCGCGGCTGCTCGACGATGGCGGTGAGGTCGTCGTTCATCCTGGCGATCCAGCCACCGCCGAAGAGCCAATAGACCGCGTCGTCCCCCCCCCATTCATCCTTCACATCCCAAAACATCGACGGGTCGCCGCCGCGCAGGGTGATCTGCGCGTGCGCTTCGTATGGGCCTTCGGGCTTGCCCGACGAACTCTTCAGGAGGCCCGTGCCCTGATCGTTGATCGAAAAGCAAAGGTACCAGGCGCCTTTGATGAAATGCAACTCCGGCGACTTCAACCCGTGCACGACCGGGCTGTCCGCGGACGACGGATCCTTGTGCGACTGGCGCATCCAGCGGGTTTTTTCGTGGGTCTTGTCGCCTTTGGGGCCGAACACTTCGGAATCCTGATCCCACACCACGCCGATCTCCTCCCATTTCTTGAGGTCCTTGGATTTCCAGAGACGAATCTGGCGGCTGTTCTCACAATCGAGCTCCCCGTCCTGATTGCGCCCTTGCAACGTGCCCGTGAGGTAATACGTCCCGTCCGGTCCGCGCGTGATCGCAGTGTCGCGCATCGGCACGTCCACTGCGGGCGTGGGAACCACGCTCGGCCATTCGCGGCCGGGCGTGCTTTTAATCGCGTCGGACGCGCCGACGAACCCTGGGGCGGCCGCCGCGCCGAGCAGCACCAGGATGGTTGTGAGTTGTTTCGTCATGGTTGTTTTCCTTTCGCGTTCCATCCTACTCCACTTCAAAAGCCGGCTTTGCTTCGGGGGGCGAGCCCGTTCCTCTGGCCGGTTTCCCCGGCTTGCGCTCCTCGGAGCGGACCGGCTTGGCCTTTGGGTTCAGCGCCATTTCCGCGTATTTGTTGAAGATGTCGTGGCCGGGGCGGAGTGACCCATCCATCAGGACGAAGGCCATGAAGCCGGGTCTGCCGACGGGGATGGAACCGTGCTCCGGCCGATGCAAGTCGTATACCTCGCTCTCCTGAAGCGCGTGGGGCAGGAATCCGATCCCCGCATCGACAAACGCTCTCAGGCTCTCTTCGACGACGGTGGCACGCGCCCCGTCATCCATGCTGCCCCAGCAGCATTCGCTGGCGATGGCCGGCTTGCGCCCGTGCGGCAAGGCCCCGTATCGGCTCATCCATTGGCGGATCGTCGCATGGAACTTTCCCCCAAGCTCGGGAAGCGTGGCGCGCCATTCCGCGGCTTTCGCCGGGTTGGCCGCGTCATGCGTGAAAGGCGGGTACGGATGGAAGGACCAAAGATCGACCGCATCCAGCAACCCCAGCGGCTTGGCGCCTGTGCCGCCGGTCGTGCCGATGGTCGTGCGGTTGGCCGAAAAACGCGCCCGAACGAAGGCGCTGCGGTCGCGCAGCCAGGCGTCCCATTTGGGATCGCCCATGGGCGGCGGCTCGTTGCAGAGATCCCAGACCAGGATGTTTCCGCCGCCATCGCTGGCCGCGTCCATGGCAAGGAAATACTCGTCCATTCCCTTGAGCGCGGCGGGATCCTTGGCCCTCGGAAGGCCCCACGGCTCGTCACCCCATTTCGACGTCAGCACCGGCATGACCAGCAAGTCCAGATCGCGGCAGATCGAGAAAGCCGTTTTGACGTTGGTCTCGACGGTTTTGGCGTCTTTCATCCAGGCCCCGTAATGCAGCCAGATGCGCACGGTGTTCATCAGCGGGAAATGCTTCTTCCCGTTCTCCAGTTCCGCCCGGTATTTCGCGGCGTCGAAACCGTCGATCCAGCATTTCGCACCGGTCCCGGCCCAACTTGGCTGGTAGTTGAACCCAACGATGTGCGCCGCGCCGCGCGGCGATTGCCAATCTACCCGCTCGAACGCGGCCCGGGCATCGGGTGTGAACTTGCTCAAGTCCGCCTTCATCGTCGGAATCTCGGCGGACAACGCTCCAGCCAAGGCAAGCGCCACAGATGTCACCACACCAAATTTGTTTTTCGTCATTTGTTTTGGAGTTGGTTGTGGTCACTTGGCTTGTCCAACATGGAACGCCTCCTGGCGGGCCTTGATTTCCTCGTACGGAACGACGCCGACGCGCTTTTCCCATTCCAAGTAACCGGCTTCAAGTTCCCGCGCCTTTTCCGGGTGCGCTCCCGCCAGGTCGCGGATCTCGCCGGGGTCGGTTCGGACGTTGTAAAGATGCCATTGGCCGGTGCGTTGCGTGGCTTCGCCCTTGCCGAAGTACTGGTCGGTGAACTCCCGCACGAGTTTCCAGTCGCCGTCGCGGGCGGCGCCGCTGCCGGCGAACTCCCAAAAGAGCTTGCGGGGAGTGCCATGCGCGGGGTCGGCGATGGCGGGGAGCAGGCTGACGCCTTCGGGCGGTTCGATTTTGCGGCCCGGCATGGACTTCGGATAATCGGCGCCGGCGAGGTCGAGGCAGGTGGGCAGGATGTCCATCACGTGTCCGGCCTGACCGTAGTTGATTGCGCCGGACATGGTGCGGCCCGGCCAAGCCGCGATGAACGGGGAGCGGATGCCGCCCTCGTGGGTGAACCCTTTCTGTTTCGAGCAGGGCGTGTTGCGGGTTTCGCCCCACGGGTGGAAGGCGTTTGTGTGCGAGCGGAACGTTGTGGGCGTGCCGCCGTTGTCGCTGAAGAAAAGGAAGAGCGTGCGGTCCAGCTCGCCGCGGCGTTTGAGCAGGGCGATGAGATCGCCGAGTTTCTGGTCCACGCGGTCGATCATGGCGGCCACCACCTCCATGGAATCGGCGGCCCCGGCTTTGTCCTTTTCGTCGGCCCACGAGGTCTGTTCCAGCACGCGCGGGGGGAGGACCGTATCCTTTGGGTAAAGGCCGAGCGCGATCTGTTTGGCCAGCCGCGCTTCGCGGATGGCGTCGTAGCCGGCATCATAAACCCCGTCGTATTTCTTGATGTCCGCGGGCCATGCTTGGAACGGGGCGTGCGGCGCCGAGGGGGTGAGGTAGAGAAAGAAGGGTTTGGAGGCGTCGCGTCCCTCGATGAATTGCATGGCGTACTTGAAGAAGTAATCCGTCGTGTAGAAATCGTCCGGGAACCCGGTGTAAGGCTTGTCGTCGAGGGCGTAGGGGCAGCCGGTGTTTTTGAAATGGGCGCCGCCTCCCCAGATCATGACGAACGAGCGGTCGAACCCCTGGTTGCACGGCCAGTATTTCGGCTCGTCGCCGACGTGCCATTTGCCTGATAGGAATGTCTGGTAGCCGGCGTGGCGCATCGCCTCGCCGATGGTGAGGCAGGTGCCGGTGCGGAGGACGTGGTAGGCGGGCCAACCCTGGGCCAGCCAAAAGTTGTTGCCGCGGGTCTTGATGCGTTCAGCGTGTTCCTTCGCGCCCAGGGCGTGGTTGTAGGAGGGCCAGGTGTTGTTGGTGGCGAGCCCAGCCTGATGGGCGTAGCGCCCGGTCAGAAGCGACGCGCGGGTGGGCGTGCAAACAGGGTTGGTGTAGAACTGCGTGAAGCGCACCCCCTGCGACGCCAGCCAATCGAGGTTGGGCGTCCGGATTTCGGCGCCAAAACAGCCGATGTCCGAATACCCCATGTCGTCGAGCATCAGCATCACAATATTGGGGCGGGCCCCGCGCAGGCCGTCCAACGGTCCCGCAGAACCAAGGACGGGGCTGGACACTTCGAGGAACAGCGCAAGGGTTGCGGCCATTGCGGCCCCGGCGGCTGTCGGTTGCCAAAACGGGCGGCGGAGTTTCATGCGGGATTTACCTTTGTCATGGCTCGGTTCAATGGCGTTTGCTGCTTCGGGCCGGCTGCGAGCGCCGCCCACCGTTTCTGTTCTACCGACGCGCGCATGGAAAAGTTTCATCCGATCAGGGAACGGAATTGAGCCGGACGAGTTTGCCTCCAGCCATGGAAACATAAACGGCGCCCCCGGCGGCGGCCATGCCGTCGAACACCGGCGCCCCCGGCAACGCGGTTTCGCCAAGCACCCGCCCGTCTTCCGCCGCGACAACAATCAGCTTGGGCGTCCCGCGGCCAAGGTAGGGCGCCAGCGGGTCCTTCGGGTCGTTGGCGTCCGGCAAACCCGCGGCGAACAGGACCGCCGCGCCGCCCCCTTCGGCGCCGGGCGCGGCGAGCAACGCGCGCGCCACAATCGGCACGTTCCGCTCCCAAAGCGGTTTCTGGACGCGCTCAAGGCGCGTGCCCTCGGCCGCGCTGGGCGCGTCGAGCGGGTCTTTGGTGAGGAAATTGCCCGCGCCGGGGACGTGGTCCGGGTACCGGCTGGAATGGTTGTAATGCTTGACCGAATAGCCGTGGGTCTGGTCGAAACAGAAAAGCGTGCCGGCGTTGGGGCCGCCGTGAACGTTGTTAAAGCCCGGCCATGTATCGGCGTAATGGAGGCCCACCCGGTGGAACAGGGTGTCGTCGGTGAACCCGCCCGTGGCCATGAGATGGCGCCCCATCAGCCGCCGCCCGAGGCTCGTGGATTTGCCGGAATCGTTCTGGAGCGGGAGGTCCTCCGGCCGCAGCGCGGCGTCGAGGCGCGCCAGGTTCATGAAGGTCTCGCCGCCGTCGATGACAAAAAGGTCTCGGGAAAAGCCCAGCATATCCGCCATCGGATTCTTGGGCGGATTGCGAAGCGCTTCCCGCGACGGCCACGGCCCGTCCAGGCGGGAGCGTTGGCGGACCTCGCCGGTCTTCGGGTCGAGTGCGTAGAGGAAGATGCCGCCGTCGAGGTAACTCGAACGCCCGGCGGCGCACAGCAGCAGGCCGTCCCGAAAGAGCAGGCTGCCGTCGCAAGGCCAGATGGATTCGAGGCGTTCCATCGAAACAATGCGCTGATGGCCCGGAGCCGCCCGGAATTTCCATGCGAGCGACCCGGTCGCGGCGTCGAGGCAGTACACCCAGCCGTCGCCGGCGCCAAAATAGGCGGCCCCTTCGTGGAGTGTCGGCGGGGTGTTGACGCCGCCGCCGGCGGTGAACCTCCATATCTCGCGCCCGTCATCCGCGCCCAGGCAAATCACCTCGCCGGTGTCCTTGCGCGCCACGAAGACGCGGCCGCCGGCCACGGTGGGCGGCGTGATCGAACCGCCCAGGTCCGCGTTCCAGGCCGCGGCCAGCTTGGGGCCAACGGGCGCGGCGGCCAGCCCACTGCGGCGGGCGTCGGCGCGAAAGACGGGCCAATCGCTGGGAGCGGCGTCCTTCGCGGCGCCCGGCTTGCCGCGCGGGACCTTCCCGTAGGCGGAGCCCTGGACGCGGCGCGCGGCCAGGTCCGCGCCGTCGAAATCGGCGGCGGGGATGGCGGGCGCGAGCGCATGAAAGCCGTTGAGCTTGATGCCCATGAAACAGTTGCAGGGTTCCTGGGGCACATAAAGCATGCCGTAGGCCGGGATGAACCCGTAGCTGCACATGCCGCGAATCCACGGGTCGGCGCTGTGGTTGTCGCCGGTCATGTCCACGCTTTGAATGCCCCAAAACGAATCGAAAAAATAGCGTCCGGCGCCGACCTGCCGGTAACAGCGGCTCTTGCCGGTGAGCAGATCGCCCACGTCGAGTTTGCGCTTTTGCGCGCCGGTGGCGGGGTCGTAGCCCGTGCCCTGCCGATGCCAGACCAACCCTTGGGCGCCCCGGATCGAGACCGGCGCAAAGTAAGCGTACTGCGGCCAAAAACCTGCGCTGCGCCAAAGTTCTTTTCCGCTCTCCGCGTCGAACCCAACCAACCCGGTGGTCGAGTTGCAAAACACCTTGCCTTCATACACCGCCAGACCGCCCGCGTGCCCGCGGCCGAAGCTGCCCGAATACCGCGCCTCGCAAGGCGTCCGCCACAGCTCCTTGCCGGAAACGGCATCCAGAGCGATGACATGGTCAAAATCCCGGTAAAAGACCCGGCCGCCCACCGCCGCCAGCGTCTCAACCAACACGAACCGCGCCGGCGTTTCCCAAAGTATCCTCCCCGTGGCCGCGTCCACCGCGGCGATTTTTTCCGGAGGCAGGCTTTTCATCCAGTCCAGGGCCGTTTTCGGGCGGATGTCGTCCTTGCCACCCTTTTCCTTGCCCTTGAGCGCGGGGTCGGAGGGGAACTTCGTGCCCGTGTACGGTTCCGGCAGGGTGCGGACCCGCGCGTAAAGCCTGCCATTATCGTAAACAAACTCGTCGGGCGTGCCGCCGAACTTGATTTCTCGAATGGTCGCGCCGGTGGCGGCATCCAGAACGGAGATCGAGTCGGTCCGGTACCGCAGGGTCGCGTAGGCGCAATCGCCCGCGAGGACAAGCCGGCGGTTGAGGGTGAACGGGGTCGCCCACGTAAAGGTGAAGGCCGTCGGCTCCGCCCAGTGGCGCGAGCCCCACTCCGCGAGCGGGCGCTCCCAAAGTTTCACCCCGCTAAAGGCGTCGCGCGCGATCAACCGCCAATCCTCCGGATGGTCCGGATGATGCACTCCGGCGGGGCCTTCATCCACAAACGCCAAAACCCGCCCCGCATCGGCCACCATGGCCGCCAAGCCGATGTCCCAGTTATGGCTGCGCTGGTGCAGCGGCCCGCACCGCCAGCGCAAGGAACGCGGCGGCCCGGCCTGCGTGTCCTTGCTCACCGGATTGCCCGAACCGTCGTACATGAATTGCGGCCACCCATCGATCCCCTCGGGCCAAGGCCGCTCGAACCCCTCTCCCGCCGCCCCGGACCGCAAGGCGTGAATCCGCCCGCCCGGCGCCAGCACGCGCCGCATCTCCTCCGGGGCCACGCCGCACGGGTCCGACACAACCAGCAGCCGCACGATGGCGTCCGCATAGGGCAAACGTCCCCCAGCCAGATCGTCCACCGCCGCCGCGCCATGAATCCCCGCCGCGCGCAGATCCGCGCGCACGCGCTCGACCCGGCCAGGATCGGCGTCCACACCGTGGACCAAACATCCCGCCGTGGCGCCCAGGGCCGCCGTCAGCCCCGAATCCTCCGGATGGCCGCAGCCAAGATGCACAATGAGACCGCCCGCGACGCCATTTTGGGTGAGTATGGTCCGGGCGAGGTTTTCGGCGGGCCGTCCGTCGCCGGAACCCCATGCGGGCGCCGCAAGGGCCAACGCAAGAAGGATGTGCGCCACCCGCGTTTTCATGGCCGCGGTTCCCTCCGTGCCTCGCGCGGCGACGGGGCCGGGCCGCTGCTTTCACGCGGAATAAAGCGGGTGGGAACGGCGAGGGCGAGGCCGGTGGCGCGCCCCCCGATCCGCTCCAGAAGCATTCGCGCGGCGGCCACCCCCATCTCGTAATACGCGCCGCTCACGGTGCTGAGGCTCGGACGGGAAAGATACGGCTGAAGATCGTCGAAGCCCGTCACGGACACGTCTTGGGGCACGCGGACGCCGCGCCCGCGGAGGACCTCGCAAAGGCAGGCGGCGATTTGATCGTTCCAGCACAGGACGGCGGTGGCATCGCGAAGGGCGCCCAGCCGCGCAAGAACGGCCGTGCGGGTTTCCGCAAGGTTCGCGGGGTTCGGGTTGCCCGCGGCGCCCGGACGGAGCGCCAGCACGGCGCGGTCCAATTTCAGTTTCTTCTCCTTCGCAAACGCCGCAACCGCGTCTTCCCGGCCGCGGCTTGGGTGGCCGGCCGCCAACTCCGGGCCCAGCCATGCGATGCGCCTGTGGCCGAGAGTGAACAGGTGCGCGGCGGCCTCGCGGAGTCCAGGCCCCGGGTCCTGGTGGACGCGCGGGCAGCGATGGCCCTCCCCCAAGTCCACAGCGACCAGTGGCGGGCGCCGGCCGCGCATGGACCGGGTGACCCGTACGGCGCCGAGCGCCAGCGCGCCGTCCACACGGCCCTCGCGGAGAAGGTCCTCGGCATCGTCCTGGATTCGGGCGGCGTCCGCCCCGTGAAGCAACACATCGTACCCGTTCTCGAAAAGGGCCTGCTGGAAACCGAGCGCGACCCGGGACCAGACCCAGCCCTGAAAATGCCAGGGCGTGGTGAGAAGGATTCCGACCGTCCCCGTATGCCCGGTGAGCAGGGCGCGCGCATGCCGGTTGGGGGTGTAGCGGAGCCTGGCCGCGGCCCGGCGGATGCGGTCGGCGACTTCGGGACGGATGTGCGCCCCCTTGCCAGACAACACGTAACTGACCGTGGACCGCTCGACGCCAGCGGCGTCGGCCACCATCTGCTGCGTGACGGCGCGCCCCGGAACAGGGCGCCGGCCCGCGGCACTTTCCAATGCAATCACAGGTGTGACTTTAGGTGCCGCACGGCACAGGCGCAAGCGGAACTTTCGCGGCGACGAAAAGGAATGGCACCCACTCCCGGCAGCGGCCCGGGCCGATCCCCCAAAAGTAGGACGGAAAAATGCACGCCCCCAGAGCCGCCACCCTTCCCACCTTTCTGTCCCCATCTTTCTGTCCCCACACCCCCAAAGAAGGACAAAAACATTCAGGACAGAAATATGCAAGCCCACAAAGCCACCCTTCCCATCTTTCTGTCCCCATCTTTCTGTCCCCACACCCCCAAAGAAGGACAAAAACATTCAGGACAGAAATATGCAAGCCCACAGAACCTCCTCCTTCCCCATCTTTCTGTCCCAATCTTCGCTGCCCAGCGCCCAGCGCGTGGCGCGGAGTCAGACCGCGCCGGCGCGAAATCCCGGCTGGGCCATCGCCTCTTCGATGAACGCGAGCATGTTTTCAAGGGAGACATCCCCCTCGACCGCGTGCGCGGGGGCGAATATGTAGCTTCCCTCCCGCCCCAGTTCGAGCAGCCGGCGGGATTCGGCGCGCACGTCTTCGACCGAGCCAAACGGCAGCGTCCGCTGCGTCGAGAGCCCGCCGTGAAAGGTGAGCCGCCCGCGGTATTTTGGCAGCAACGCGCCCACGTCCATCACCTCCGGCTGGAACGGGTTGAAGCAATCGAGCCCGATGCCCAGCAGGTCGTCGAACAGCTCGTCCACATCGCCGCACGAGTGGATGAAGACATATTTGCCGGCCTCTTTCACCGCTCCATACATGCGTTTAAGTTGCGGGTAAATGAACTCGCGCCAGGTCGCCGCGCCCATTTGCAAGCCGTGCTGCTGGCCCCAGTCATCCCCAAAATAGACCGCGTCGATGTCATACGTGACCGCCCGTTTCACTTGCGCAATGTTGTACTCGGCAATGGCGCCAAGCAACTCATGCACGAACTCCGGGTTTTCATAAAAGTCCATCATCAGGTTCTCCATGCCGCGCAGCGTCCATGCCCGTTCGTAGAGCGAGAAGCCAATCCGGAAGATGCGGAACAGATCGGGCGCCCCGGCAATCCGGCCGGGGATGTCGTCGAAATTCCCGCGATGCAGCGGGTCGGGGAACTTGTAATGTTTGAGGGTCGGCCCGGGCATGAGCACCGACTCGACCATCCCGATGTCCTTGTCGGCGCTCCGATCCCAGACCACGCCGAAAACGTCGCGGTAGCGGTCGGGCCCGACCTGCTCGAAACGCCCGATGGCATTGCCCAGCCCGAGACAGTGCGGGTGCAAGACGCCATCCAGTTCGCGCGTGCCATAATGCCCGGCGAGCTTGTCCATGGCCTCTCCGGTAAACCAGAAATACCAGGGGACATAGGGCGGCGTTTTCCCGTCGAGAACGGCTTTGACGATTTCACGTTTTTTCATGGGTTCGATGGGTTTTCCTGGGTTGTTTGGTTTGGGGCCAGATTCGTGGAAAGGCACGGGAGTGCAAAGCTTTCAATCCCTGGCTTCGACGGTGCCGGCAAGGAATGCGGGGTCCCCCTCGATGAGGCCCGCTGGCGGCTCGTTGATCAAGGGCGCCCAGCGATACTCGATCTCTTCGCCGCCACCAAAGCGCCAACGCCGCGGAATCGGCGTCTGTGTCCAGTCGAGAGCCTCGGCCGGTTCCCGCCCCGCCGCGGCCTGGGCAAACGCGTCGCGGACCGCCCGCCCGGTTTCGGAGTTCAGCGCGGCCGGGTCGGCGGAGACAAACAGCGGCGTGCCGCTGCGGGCCACCAGGTCCAGCCACTGCCGCGCCAGGAACCAGGGCAGTTTCGGCGTGATCGGCGCGCAATCGGCGTCAATCTGATAAAAATTGCCGTGCTGGTGCAGCCGGAACGCCAGCGAATTCGGCCCCATCCGCCGCGTGCGCGCCCACCCGCGTCCGTCCACGTCGCCCCCAGCCCGCTGCAAATCGAGTGTGCCCACGCCGAGATGCCCGATGGTCTGGCACCCGATCACCACGGCGCCGCCCACCTCCGCCTTGATCGTCGCGTAGAGATCGCGGACGATCTCCGCGTTGGTCTTCGACTGGTCGTGAAAATGCCAGCCGCGCGCGGGCAGCGCCGTTCCCGCCTGGCCTTCCTGGCCGCACGCCCACGAGCCGAGCAGATCGACCGTCGAGAAATCGTGTTTCACCAAATCATAGCCCCATTCCTTGAACCGGCGGGCGTCCTCGGCGATGCGCGCGGTTGCTTCGGGAAAAGTCGGGTCGAGCGGGAACCCCGATTCCGCCGCACTCGGGGGAACGCCGTGCCGCGCCATGAACGGCTCCATGACCGATTCAAGCGTGGCGAGCGGGCGATACCAGATGCCGGGCCGGACGCCGAGCGCGCGCATCTTGCCCGCCAACTCGCCCATGTCCCCAAAGCTGCGGTTCCCGGTGTGCCATGGCCCCGCGATGTAGCGGCGGTCGCAGTGCGTGATCTGCCATCCCGCGTCAATGACCATGTAAGGCCGGTTCGACGCCGCCCGGTCCCCGGCCCAGTCCGCCGTGCGCCGGCACTCGTCGAGGACACCCCGCTCGTCAATGGCGCCATACGCGTAATACCAGTTGTTGCAGCCGTAGATCGTGTGGCCGATCTTTCGCGGGGTCTCGGCGGCCAGCCGCGCGGCGAACTCTCGGGCCGCGCGCCACGGCGCCGCGCCGCCCGCCCAGCAACACGCCCGAGCCGCCGTTGCGCGTGTCGAGATAAAGGCTCAGCCCCTCCGGATCGGCGTTGAAACAGGCGAAACTCCGCGCGTCGGTGCGGACGCCGAATCCGCCTGTCTTCCCGTCGTGATGCCAAAGGAAATACCACGGCAGGAACCGTTCCGGCTCCAGCGTCCGCCACGCCAGCTCGAACTCCGAGCGCCCCCAGGCATCGCTCAGATAGAGCGCGCCGGGCGGACCGGACGCGGGCCAACGCAGGTGCAGCCCGCGGACAGGCGTTGCCTTCGCTTCGAGCCAGACTTCCAAGCCATCGGCGGACTGGACAAATTCAATGGACACGTCGTCCCGGACCGCGCGTCCGCGACTGTCGGGCCGCATCCGTTCGAGCGCGGATTCGAGGATAAGGTGGGTGATTGGGGGTGTGTGCATGATCCCTCTTTCTTGCCGTGCCGCGACGATGGATTATCCCCGGACTTCTTCAATAAAGGTTTCGGCCGCCTCGCGGTTTGGGAAGGCAACCCGCATCTCGAATTCCGCTTTAGGGAAACGGGCGAAGAACGGTTTGACCGCGGCCGCGTCCGGCGGCACGCCGCAAAGGCTGATCCGCTTGCCCAAGTCGAGGATTCGGGTGTAGAGGGGGTCCCATTTCGGGTCGAGCCCCGGCGGATTCCCCGAGCCGTAAACCCATTGGACGGCGTGGATCGACGGGATGGCGCAGATCAAATCCACATGCCGGATCATATTCGGGCCGTCCACGTGGAACACCGAGCGGCCGGGATAGCGCGCGCATTGCCGCACCAAGGTCGGCATCACAAACTCCTCGAACATTTCCGGCGAAATCATCGCCGAACAATCGCAATAGACAAGCTGGTTCGGTTGCCGGCTCAGGTAGCGCATCACATCGGCATGGGCGCCGTGGTTGCCGGGTGCAATCAGCTCCCGCGCCCACCGGTCATGTTCCTCCCAGCATCGGTGAACCCGCTCGATGCCTTGTTTCACGCGCTCCGGGTCATCAATGATGTCGAACATGATGTCTTCCGGACAACGGAGCGCCGAGAGGGGGTCCAGGCCATTGCCGAAATCGGGCATGGCGATGACGTAATGTTCCTGCACCCCGCGGATCAGCTCCGGCAGCCATCGACGTGCCGCCTCGGCATAAGCGTTGGTCTGTGAGTACATCGCATCAATCTCCTCCCATGAGAACGATTCCTCCCGTCCGAACCAAATGGTTGTGTCGTGGAAGCGTGCATGCCCACTGATGAACCCCGCCAGGCAGGACGGGCCGAAGCCCGGATGGAGAAACGAATGCCCCTCGCCGGCATGGCCGATCAGCCGGGCGACCCGGGCCTGGTATTCGATGATCTCGATCATATAGCGGTCGTCGCCGGTCCGCAGGTGAAGCTCCAGCGCCTGGCCGAACAATTGCTCGTGGGAATAGGGGCTCCAACCGTTGGTCAGGCCGGGCGACATCCACTCCTTCTTCCACGGCAGAACCTCTTCATATTCCCCCTGCTGGAAAATAGCGTGAATGATTGGTTGATCGTTTTTCCTGGTCCACCACGCCTCCCAGGAGTCGAGAACCGCGTCGATGTTCATTGGTTTGGTCATTCGATTGTTTTTCGCGGGACGTCAGGAGTCGGTGAGAAGGACGAAGACGCCCGCCGTCCAGTCGAAGAGCGGCGCGCAGCCATACTCGGCCTGGGCCGGTTCGCCGGTCTCGGCGTCCACTTTTTCCCAGAGTTTGCCGGTCTTGTCGAAGAGCCGCACGGTCGTCTCCACAAACTTCCGGGCGATGCGCGCGGCGTCCCCGTGGAAGCCATAGCGGTGGAGTCCCTCGATGGCCATGTAGGTCAACGGCGTCCAACTGACCGGGTAAGCCCATTGATATTCCCGGCAGCCTGGCGTCTCGACCGTATAAGCCAGGCCGAACTCGCGCTCGAAAAGCGGCAGGTTTGCCGCCATCCGGCGCGCCTGTTCGGGCGTGGCGATGCCGTGCGCCATCGTCTGCAGACCGGTGAGCGCGGGGACGCCACCCCGGCGGCCATTTGCGAGATCGTAGTCGAGGAACAGCCCCGCGTCCTCGTCCCACAAATAGCGCCGCATCCGCTCGAGCCGCCGCGCCGCGCGCTTCCGCCAGGTCTCCTCTTCGTTCCAGCCGATCGCCTCTCCCCATTCGGCGAAGGCCAGTTCGTATTCGTAGAGCAGCGCGTTGAGATCGGCCTGGATGAAATCGAGGCAGCGCCGGTCGAAACGGGTGGTGAAATCGCACGTCGCCTCCGCCTCGGCAAGGTAATGCGCCCCGATGCGCCGCACCTCGTCGATCGGGAGGCCGTCCGAGGGGCAGAGCCGCGCCACCCGGTTCATCCGCGCAAACTTTTCGCAATCCTCCCATGTCCCGTGATGGCCGTGCTGGTTAAGCCCCGTGCCGGTGATGCGCGCGGTCATCCAGAAATTGTATTCCTGGCGCATCCCCTCGAGCGCCTCGGGCAGAAACGCCCTGTCGCCGGTCACCCGCAGGTAATCCGCCACCATCCGGCAGAGGTACGGCGACTGCGAACGGTTCTCGAGCCCGACATGGTTGGGCATGTACCCCTGGCGTTTGATGAGCCAGAGGATGTTGCGGATGTTGTCCCGCGCCATCTCCGCGAGCCCCATGCGCAACAGGCCGAGGTTGGCGAAATAGGTGTCCCAGTAGAAAAAGAAGGTGAAATGCCCCTCGCCTTTGGCGCATGGCGCGGCGTAGGGATACGGGAGATCGACCCCGCCAAATCCCGTGCCCGGCTCATCCTTTATGAAGCAGCGCGGCCAATTCTCCGCGATATACCGGCGCACGCGGGCGATGCCCCGGCGCGGTTCCGGGTCCGTGATTCCAAGGTTGAAACCGGGAAGGACGATAGGTTCCGTGAGCGTGTTCATGGTTCTTTGGATGTCATGGCATGGAAGATGGAGACTGGGGATTTCCGTCCGCCGCGGCAACGTCTGTCACGGCGGCGAAAGGATCGCGAAACTCGGCTCTGGCCACGGATTTTATGGTGATGGACTCTGTGTCATGGAACAATCCCGTGTCAATCTTTCGCCGCGCACGGCCCCGGCGTCTCCGTGCAACGGGAAACCCAACGTCCAACGGTGAACCTCCGCCTCCTCTGCGCGAGGTGCTTGGTCATCGAGCACTTCCGCGAGAACGGCGGCAAACGCGCCTGGGCGGACTGATGCGATGCCTCTAACCGCTCACCAGAAGCAAGTCCTCCCCATGCCGGCCGCCTGCACACCCATCCGGGCGGCCAACGGTCACCGGTCGTTCCCGCGCCCCGCGGGTCCCCCGCCCCGCCGCAACATCAAGCTTTCCTCGTAATCGCCGGGCGCAAGCGCCACGGACGTCTGCAACGGAAAAGCGCAGTTGCAACCCACGCTGTATTCCGGCATCAAAACCAGCCCGCCCGCCGGCAGCACGCTCATCCAGCATGACGGACGGTTGGCGTCCGACACGTAGAACTGCGTCCCCGACGCAAAATCGTAGCAGGCGATCCCCATGCTGCGGTAAAACATCGCCCGCGCGCTTGCCGTCGGCGTCGCGCACCCCTTCCCGCGCTGGATGCCCTTGTGCTCCGTCAACGCCCCCGTCTTCATGTCCACCGCCACCAGGTATTGCTCCGCCGGATTGTGGTAAAGCGTTCCCCCGGCCAGCACGGGATGGGAAACGTTGTAATTGTGCTGCGTGCCCAGCGAATCGCTCGACACGTATTCGGCCTTCCACCGGCGCACGCCCGTCGCTGCGTCGAACGCCTCGAACGCAAAAGCCACTTTCGTCTCCTCCAGCAACCTTTTCGCCTCCTCCAGCGGCTTGCCCATCTCCGCCGCCAGTTTCGACGCGGCCGACGCCGCCACCCGCCCCGCCAACGGCCCGGTGTGATACCCATACGAAGCCACCAGCATCCCATCGGCCGCCGACAGATAGAGCATCGTCCGCGCCCCAAAGGCGCACGGCGCCTCCCACGCCTTCTTCCCGTCCGCCTTGTCCAACGCCACCAAATACGCGTCCTTTTCCAGAAAATCGCGCAGCAGCACCGACCCGTCCGCATCCGCCGCCACCGCCGGATTCCGCGATTCCACAAAATATACCCGGGCGCCGTCCACCGCGATGGACGCGTTCAGGACCGCCCTCCCCGGTGCCGCGTGGCTCCAGGCCACCGCGCCGGTCTTCTTGTCCAGGGCAAACACCGTCCCGCTGGCCGCGAACTCAACCTCGCTCGCCGACCACATCGACCGCAGGGCGTCCACCGTCCCGTACCGCGGCGCGGACGTGTTCGTCGCCGACGGTTTCTGGCCGCTGCCATAGACACGGGCCTCGTCCACCGCGAGAAAACCCCAGTCCGCCCCCTCGCCCGGCGCGCGGAAAACGCCCGCCTCCGCGCCCGTAGCCACGTCGAAGGCGCGCACGTCGTTGCTCACAGCAAAGAAAAGCCGCGCCTCATCCACGCAGGCCGCACCCCCTTCGCGCGCCGGGCTGAACCGCGCCGACCCCGGCACGTCCGTTTGCCAAAGGGAAACGCCGTTGTAGGCGTCCACCGCCTCGACATGGTCAACCTTGATGACAAACAGGCGCCCGTCGCGGAAGAGCGGTCCCAGCCCGTTGGCGTGCCAGCCCGCGATGCGCGGCGGGCTCGGATCCCCAAACCATTGCAGCCGGTAACCCGTCCCGCCGACCAGCTCGTCGCCGCTGCTCGACGTGTTCGCCGCGTCGGCAAACATATGGGTCCAATGCCCCGCACCCGCCAGCGCGCCGCGCACGGCCACCCCCGCCGGCAACCCGCCCACGGTGGCGCGCTCCCATCCGCCCGCCACCGCATCCCATTCCTTTCCCGGCGCCTCCTTCCCGACCAATAGCAACATGCCGCCGTAGGGCCGCACGCGCTCGAACACCTCCCCGGGCGCGAAAGCCATCCCGCCCCCGCCAAGCCACGACTCCGACAGCACCAGGTTCGCAAAGTGCCGTATCGTGGACAGCCGCCCGTCCGGCGCCCCGCGCAAGACCACACGGTCGCCATGCACCCCCGCCCGCGCAAGGTTCTCCCGCGCGCGCCGGAGGGTCTCCGGATTCTTTTCCACGCCGATCACGCGCATCTCCGATTGCCGCGCCACCTCCAGCGCCAGCCGTCCCTCGCCCACCCCCGCCACCAGGCAATGCCCCTTGCGCGTCCCCAACCGTTCCAGCGCCGCCGCAACCAGCGCCCGCGCCGCCGCCTGCTCCCGCCCGTCCTCCCCGAACCCGCCGGAAACGGCCCGGACCTCGCCAACCGGTTTGTCCGCGCGCGACCACGCGTAGATGTTCCCGGCGTCGGTGCTCGCCAACAGCCGCCCGTCGGCCACCGCCAGCTCCCAGGCCGTCCCTTCCACCGGCAACGAAAACAGCTCGCGCCCACTTTCCGAATCAAACCCCGCGACCCGGCCCTTCGCCCCCACGACAATGGCCGATTTCGTGGCCACAAGGCTCCGCCCGCCGGCGATCTGCGCCTTCCACTTCAGCGCCCCCGCCAATCGCTCTTCCGCCGCAAGATCGGTCTTCATCTGCACGCCGCTTTTCGCTGTCACCACCCGCGCCTTGATCCGCTCCGCGTGTTTCAACCCGCTCTCCTCCAAAATCGCCCGGAACCGCTCCCGCGGATAGGCCGCCAGCTCCCCCTCCCGAAGCAGCCAGGCGGCCTCGCCCGCCGCCACCGCTCGCCAACCCGCGATGCCCGTAACCAGGCCGCGGATGCTCCTGGAAGCGTAGGAGGCCGGGCCGGCCGATTCCCCGGGCGCGGTCCGAAACCGCAGAATCCCGAACTCGCTGGGCCCGTAGGCCACCATGCCATCCACCATCGCCGTGAACGCCGCGCCCCCTTCCCGCCGAAGCTCGCTCTCCGCCCCAATCGGCGCCCCGTCCGCAAGCGCGAACTCCGCGGGCGCCGCCCGCCCGTTGGGAACAAGCAGCGTGCCGCCCTCCACCAATATATATCCTTGCGACGGCGTCAGGATCGGGCGGCGCCACTTTACCGCGCCGTCCGCCGCGTCCACCGCGCACAACACAACGCCGCCCGCCGCCGGAAACAGGCCCGCCGAAAAATAGGCCGCACCCTCGTGCAACGCCACCGAGGTCCGAACCGGCCACTGCGACGCCCAACGCCCGTTCGCCAGCACCCAGCGCCGCTCCGGCGCCGCCGAATACCGCCACCGCTCCGCCCCCGTCGCCGCCTCCACGCAGTACACGCACCCGTCATCCGCCCCGAAATAGAGCAGCCCGCCCCGCGCCACCGGCGCGAACCGCACCGCCCCCTCCGCGGAAAATGTCCACAACCGTTTCCCCGTCGCCGCGTCCAGGCAGAACACCCCCTCCTCCGTACTCGACGCCACAAACACGCGCCCGTCCGCCGCCGCAATCCCAAACGCGTAGTCGAACGTCGAGGAGGGCGCGACGATCTGCTGCGGCCCCATGGTCTCCGCCCGCAACGGCGGATAAAAACCGCCGTGCGGCTTCTTGCCAGTCACGTAAACCCACGCTGGCTTCCCGCCTGGATCAACCGCATCCTCCGAAATCCCCGCGCGCTCCGGGCCGCCCAGATGTTCCGGCCAGTCGCCCGCCCCCGCGGCCAGGGGCGCGGCGAAAAACATGCAGCCAAAGACAACCGCGTCCCGCATCTTCTTCACAACGCAATCTGGGCCGCGCGAGCGCCAGGCATCCGGGCTACCGCGCGTTCACCTTTCCATGCACCGCCAGCGCAAAACTCCACGTCGGGTCCTCCGCCGGCGCCTTGAAAACGGTCTCCCACGCCTTTCCATCGGCGCTGCGCCGAATGTCGTAACGCCCGCGCTCCACGTTCACCAGCGCGCCCGTCTCCGACTCCACAAACATCCCGCCCGGCGTGCCCGACGGCAGGTCCTCCCACGCCACGCCGTCCCTGCTCCGCCGCCCGCTCTTGCCCCCGCGCGCGGTGAGCCAGAATTCCCCCTTCACAAAACTCAGGCCCCGCCAGGCCGCCTTCGATCCCAGACCGTGCGGATGCGCCGTCCACGTCGCGCCCCCGTCGGTGGATCGCGCCACATGGGTCTCGAAGTCGCACAGGAAAACCCCGTTGCCGAACGCCACGCTGTTCTGCGGGCCGGCTGCTTCCTCCGGGATCGCCGTGTGCTTCCAGTTCTCCCCCAGCCCCTCGCTGTAAAAAACCTGGCGGTTGTCCCCCACCACCACAAAGCGGCCCCCGTTGTAATCGCCGTACCCGCTGATCATGTGGTGCGTCTTGCCGCCCCCGAGCAGCTTGCCCACGCTGATCTTTTCCCACGCGGAAAAATCCCCGCGCCCGACGCTGATGCCCCGCCATTGGTCCGCGCTCGTAATCATCACGCCGCCGCCGCCCGCCGCGCCCCACACGCTCCCGAGGTTCGTCGCCGCCGCGCTCAGGTGCGCCCAGTTCTCCCCATCGTCGGACCCGATATACACGCCGGGCTGCCCCCACCCAGAGAAAACGCCGATCACCCCTTTCGTATAGGCCATGCCATAGACCGCGAACGTGCCGTGAAACCCGCCGTCCTCCCGCTCCTCCGTCCCCAGAAACGTCTGCCGCCAGCTTTTGCCGTCGTCGCGCGAGACCAGGATTCGCATGCCCTGCTTCGTGGCCACGGCGAACACGGGCTGTTCCATCCGCGGTTTTAGGTTCCCCCCAGGCGGAATGTCCGCCCGCACCGGGGCGGGCCCCTTCTGCCCCAGGGCCGCGGGATTCGGGAGCGCGCCAAGAACCAGCAAGACGGGAATAAGAGGCTTCATGCGCGCCAAACTTCGCCGGTATTGGCCCGAGAATCAAGCGTCCGGGCGCGGGAAATCGTGACAGGCACGAAGACGTGCGTCATTTTGTGCTGCATGAGATGCATCACCGTGCGGGAAGCCCAGCACAATCTGGCGAAAGTGCTCCTTGAAGTGGAGTCCGGAGGAAAGGTGGAAATTCTGCGCCGGAAAATTCCCGTCGCGCGCTTGGTTCCGGTTCGGGGAACGGCCGGCGTATTGGAGCCCGTCGATTGGGCGGGGCACGAGGAAGAGATGTCGTCCGTGTGGGGCGGGAAGCCTGTGGCGGGCGTGGCCGCTGTGCTGGAGGATCTCCGGGGCGGGCGATGAGCATCCACTATTTCGACACGGGCATGGCGCTGAAACTGGTCGTGGAAGAACCGCTCAGCGCAAGAACGCGGGCATTCGTGGCAAAACGGCGTATCCCGGTTCCGTTTTCCCGTCTGATGGAGGTGGAGATCGAGAACACCCTGCACGCGCTCCGTTACCGGAACGTGATCACGGCCAGGCAGCTTGCGGGAGCGCGTTCCATGGTCGGCGAACTCACCGCGAGGGGCAGGTTCTACTGCATCGATTTGCCGCTGGATCAAATCGCCCGGGAAACGCTGTCGCTTGCGCCTTGGATTACGGCAAAGACCGGGTGCCGGACCCTTGACCTCATGCATGTCGCCACGGCGAAGCTGATGCGCGCGGCGGCCTTTGTATCGACCGACAAGCGGCAGCTAAAGGCGGCCCGATTGTGTGGCCTGGAAAGGATCAATCTGGAAAAGGCCGGCGTTTGAGTTTCTCCACGGAAGCGCTTCGCCCGGAAGATGGGTGGATTAAGGGAAGGCAAGTGATGCAATTCGCTGCGGGCTTTCCGGAGGCAACATCACCAACTGGCCCTCCGAGCCCCGGAGAGTTGGAGCCGGGGACTCGAAGCCCGATGCTTACCCGGCCATGCCGGACGGCACGCTGAGGCCCTCGGCCTCGGCGAGTGCCCGCTGATTGGAGTCGAAGGTCCAAAAGGCGGCGGCGCCCAGTTGCAGTGCGGTGGCGACGTGAAGGATGTCGGCGAATCGGTGCCCGCCGCGTTCGGTGTGCTTGGCGCTCAGCATCTCGGCCAATGAGAAAACCCCCGCCCAATCCGCCGGCGCCACCTCCACCACCCCCGTGGAAAGATCCGACTGGAGATCGCGCAGCATGGCCTGTCCTTCCCGAGAACCGAAACCCAACTCCAGGTTGTGCCGGTGCAGGCGCATTTGCAAGCGCACCGACTGGCGGAATTCAAACAGCACAAGGGACGAGACGGGGAGCGGATCAGGAATGCCTTTTCTCAGGAAATCGGCCAAGGAGGAATTCGACTGCTCCCGATAAATGGCGCAAAGAAAAGAAGTGTCGGAAAAAGGCTTGGTCATCCCTCCTCTCCTTCCAATTCCATCTCCCGCATGCGTCGAACTTCCTCCGCGCTGAAGACGCGGTCGCCCCAGATGGCTTTCCGTCGCGCCTCAAAGTCCGGGAGTTGCACCTTCTGCCCAAGAGCGCTGTCCGCACTAGGCGCGAGAATCGCCACCGGCTTGCCCCGGCGCCGGATTTCCACCCGCTCCCCGGCCGCGAGCCATGTCTCCAATTTGGCAAAGTTATTCCGCAAATCCCTGACCGTGGCAGTTTTCATTGTGGACAAAATAGGTCCACACCCGAATCCTGTCAAGCGGCCAAGAGCGGCCGGTGGCTCGGAAGCCGCCAATCCGCCCCATGCCCTCTGGCCCGGGCTGCGTGTGCCCCGGCGGACCCAGCACCTTTCCGACCCGCCGCCGACCACCGATTCCCCTCGGCATCCGGACCCGCCCGCGCTACCAAACCCCAGCCTTCCACGCCATGACCGCCCAACCCACCCCCAGCCAGTTCGACGCCATCCTCGACCTCCAAGGCCATGAACCATGCCCCGGCGTCGCCATCACGCCCGACATCGAAATCCGTCCGGCCACCCCGAATGCCCCCCGGCTCTTCGGGTTCCTCTACCAGCCCGAGCGCAAGCCGCCGTCCCCCGCGCCGGGGCTGCTTATGTTCCATGGCGGCGGATTCTGCTCGGGCCATCCCGCCGGGTCCGGCGCCCTCGCCAAGATTCTCGCGCTCACCTCCGGCGCGACGGTCCTATGCCCGTCCTACCGTGTGGGTTCACCGGAAAAACCGGCGTTCCCAGGCATCCTCGCTGACGGAATCGCCGCCTGGCGCTGGTTTGCGCAACAGGCGCCGTCGCTGGGCGCCGATCCCGCGCGCCTTGCCGCCGGTGGCAGTTCCGCCGGCGTTTTTCTGGCCACACACCTCGCCGTGCGCAGCCCCTTGGTCGCGTCCGCGCTCGCCGGGCTCCCGTCGCCCTCGGGCCTCATCGTGGAGTGGGGGCCGCTGGACTTCGTGGCCCGGTGGTTTGACAATGGCGAGAATCCCGGCGCGGAGATCAATCTTTTCGGTGTTGGCTACGCCGAAGCGCCGGCCCTCTACCACCGCGCCAGCCCCCTCACCCACGCCCACGGTCCCGCCCTGCCGCCCGCGCTGTTCTTGTACGGGCGCACCGACAACGTGGTCCATCCCCGGCAGGGACGCCTCGGCCTGGCGGCATGGCGGTCCGCCGACGCCCACGCCGAACTCATGGTTGTGGACAACGTCGGCCACGGCGTCCAAGGCTGCAACCGCGCCTCCCGGCGCCAGGCCCTCGAAAAAGCCGCCGCGTTCTTCGCCGCCCGCGTCGCCCAGGCGGCCCCTTGATCCGCCACCCGCCCGGCGGCCGAAACCCTGCCCCCGCGCCCACGGGCATCCGGAAACCAAAAATAGACATTGACTCTTGCCTGGTTTGCGGCACTCGGAGAGGCGCACTCGCATTGAGCCGGGCCCGCCGATTAGTGGCTGCTGGATGCCGTGCCTGGGGGGTCGGCAGAGGAGGCGGTGTGTAGGAAGGCAACAAGGAGATGGGCGGCTGGCGTGGCGACCGTGTGTGCGGTCGTGCGAGGCAGTCATGTGCCATCGTCCATCGGATGAATTCCATGAATATGAAAACAACGTTGCAGCGCGCAGGCGTGGGCATGCTGGTTTGTTGGGCTTGGGGCTTCGCGGCTCAAGGGGCGGGGCTTGGCCTTTACGAAAACGGGGCGCCGGACCAGGGCAGGGCGTCGGCGGGACGGGCGGCGGTTGCGGAAGACGCCTCGACGGCGTGGGGCAACCCCGCGGGCATGTCGCTCCTGCCGCAATCGGAATTTCTTTCCGGGGCAAACCTGATGTTCGTTGACATGAAGTTTGATCCGGACGATCGCACCGACATGGACGGCGGGGCGGGCGGCAACGCCGGGGGATTCCTGCCTGGGATTGGCAGTTTCATGGTGCACAAGGTCAACGACCGGCTGGCCATCGGGGCGAGCATGACGGGGTTGATGGGCGCGGACCTCGGGTACGATTCGGATTGGGCGGGCCGCTATTACTCGCAGGGGGTCAGCCTGATGGCGGTGGCTTTCAATCCGGCGGTTTCCTTTCGGGTGAACGACTGGTTGTCGGTGGGCGCCAACGCGACAATCGGCTATGGGCGTTTGGGCGCGGACACGATGTTGAACAACGGAGGGGCCATCGTGGGCGACACGGCGGCAGACAAGATCAACCACATTGAGGGCATTCTTGGCGGATTGCCCGGCTGGGGAGTTGGCTGGTTGCCGGGCGGCGGACCGGGCGGCGGCGGGATCGTCGGTCCCGGCGGCGCTTTCCGCGACAAGATCGAAAAGTTCGCGGGCGAATTGGATGCCATCGAGGGGATCGTTGATTCGAAAGACAATTATGACGATGGCCTCATCGAGATTTCCGACGACGCGTGGGGCGTGGGCGGCAGTTTCGGGGTGCTGCTGCAGCCGTCCCGCGATGTGCGCGTCGGCATGGTGTACCGGAGCCCGATCGAGTTCACGTTCAAGGACACCGTGCGGACCACGGACCGGGGGGCGATGATGGAGGCGCTGGCGCACGCGCTTGACATCGAGCGCACCGACATCGAGGTGACGCTGCGGATGCCGCAGGAGGTGACATCGAGCGTGGTCTGGCAGGCGACACCAGCGTTCGCGGTGATGGGCAACGTCGGCTGGCAGAACTGGGAGGATGTCGGCGACGTCAAGGTGATGGTGGACGCGGTCGAGGACATCGAGGTTTCCAGCGAAATCCAGATGATTGACGCGTGGCATTTCGCGGTGGGCACGCGATTCCAGCCGTGCCACGGCGTGACGGCGTCGCTGGGCTGGGCGTATGACACCTCGGCCCTCGAGACGGGCAACCGGACGCCGGCGCTGCCGGTGGACCGGCAGATTCGGTATTCAGGCGGCCTCCAGTATGACTGGAGCGAGAAGGTGACCCTGGGGCTGGACTACACACTGATCGACATGGGGAAAAACTCGGTGGACGTGGAAAGCAGCCCGCTAACGGGGCGCGTGTCGGGTTCCTATGACAAAGCCTACACGCACGTCGTGGGTTTGAACCTGCGCTATCGATTTTGAGCGTCCGGGCCCAGCGTTCCACACCACGGCTGGTTCGCGCCATGCAGTCGGAGGGGCGCCGCCAGCCAGTGGCAGCCGAACCTCTTCCGCAATACAACGCCCATCTATCCCTTCGAGGGCAAGCCGCCGGGCGCCTGGAACCTGATTGCCGAGATGGCCAATGAGGCGATCCAATGCATGAAGGACATCAAGGCGGTCGAGCCCTCTACCATGAAGGATGGATGGCCTGCACCACCCCGGCAACGTTGCCCTGGGAACTCAGCTTCCTGAGCGAGGGCGTGGCGGGCATTCGCCGGGGCAAACCGGTTTTAATCCACAACCTGCTCAATCTCAAGCGCACGATCTGGGCCGGCCCTGAATTGGACGCCGGCAAGCACACCATCGTCTTCAGCTACAAGCCCGATGAACCCGGCTTGGGCAAAAGCGGCAAGGGCGTGCTCTACGTGGACGGAAAGGAAGTGGCCAAAAACTCCATGGAGCATGGCGCCCCGGTCACCTTTCCCGAGGACGAAACCTTCGACATCGGCAGCGACACGCGCACCGGTGTGGCGATGCCAGTGGTTGTCCTTCACGCGGTCCTGACGACGCTGCTCGCCCGCGCGTGGTTTCAGCCGCAAGAACCCAAGACCATGCCCTGAGAATTTGTCAACGTGCGTGATTTTGTCGTTGACGCTCAGCCGGAATGAGTGAATATCCCGTCCCGGCAATGGTGTCTGCCTTTCCTTTTGGACGAAACGCTCCGGCTTCGGCCGGAACTGATGGCGCCTGCTGAATCGTCAGTAGCACCATGTCCATGACACACTGCGGCCTTTCTTATCGCCCCACCGTTGCAGCCCACCCCATGGCCGGAAACGGGCGGTCTTCCCACGACCGGTCCCATCAGACAATCCACCCATTCGTTCGAAGAGAACCGGCGGCTTTTGGCGTTCGCATCGCCTTTGGCCGCAGCGCGGTTCTTTTTCTTCGCGGCGCACTGCTGGCGTGGCGGTTGCCGTCGTCGTTCAATCCCCAGCCCCCGCCCATCCCATCATGAGCCACAAAGCAGTCAACGCGCCGCATGCCCGGTCCCTGGCCACTCCGCGGATTGATCGAGCGGCCCGCTTCGGCAACACAACCGCAAACGAACCATGAATCTTCTCCTTGCAATTCTGGGCGGCGGCCTCGGCAGCGGATTGCGTTATCTGGTCTCCGGCGCGGTGGCGGAGCGATTTGGTGAATCTTTTCCCTGGGGCACCCTGGTCGCCAATGTGACCGGCTCGCTCGCCATCGGGTTTCTGGCTACGCTTACCGGACCGGACGGCCGCTGGTGGATTCCGCCCGGCGCCCGCGTCTTTCTCATGATCGGCATCTGCGGCGGCTACACCACGTTTTCCTCCTTCAGCCTGCAAACCCTCTCGCTGGCGCGGGACGGCGAATGGTTCAGGGCCGGCGCCAATGCCGTGCTCTCGTTCACGGTTTGCATGGCCGCCGTCTGGCTTGGCCACATCCTCGCCTCCAGCCTGAACACCCCGAAAGGAATCTGACATGCAAATCCCCCACGACGCGGTTCTGTTGCGCATCTTCATCGGCGAAAGCGACCGCTGGCATCACCGTCCGCTCCATGAAGCGATTGTGCTCAAAGCCCGCGAACTGCACCTGGCAGGCGCGACGGTCCTGCGCGGGCCGATGGGCTTTGGCAAGTCCAGCCGCCTGCACACTTCGAAAATCCTCCGGCTCTCCATGGACTTGCCGCTGGTCATTGAGATCGTCGATGCCGAGGAGAAAATCGCCGAGCTGCTTCCGCTTTTGGACGGGATGCTCCAGGGCGGACTCGTCACCACGGAGAAAGTGCGGGTCATCGAATACCGCGCCGCCGCGACCAACCCGCCTGTGCCACAGGCCTAACCCCCCTTGATATAGATACAGGGGTCAGAAGCCCATGGGTGACACCGCACCCTCGTAAAGCCGGCGCCGGCATCCCCCCGCCCTTGATGTCCGCCGTCTCCAAGAGCGGACAGCCCAGCCCAACGGGCTGGGGACCAGAAGGTTGAACAATGCGCCATGAAGGGGCGCCGACACTTCGTAGCGCCTCAGGTCGAGGATGCATCCGATCCCCTCCCCACCCCCGGCACGCCTCGTTTCGCGCCATTTTGCCGCGCAGATTTTGAACGCTGCTTTGTCAGACAGGACACGGTGCCATGCGTGTGCTCCGCCCTCGCCATCACGCCCCCGGCTTTTTCAATGGCCGGAATTTTCCAGAACGCGAAAGACCCAACCAGCCCCCCACAAAATGGCGCCCTCCACCGCGAGTAGGATTGCGCGTCACCCAATACGACATAAGTTTTACATGATGCGCATGATTTTCACGAATGCTCACCGCCTGGGCGCCGCGCTCGTTGCGCTCGCCGCCGCCGCCGCCGCCCACGCCGATGGCCCCGCCGATTTCCAGCGCCAGGCCCTGCCCCTGCTCCAAGCCTATTGTTACGACTGCCACAACGCCGAAAAACACAAGGGCGGCGTCGATCTCACAAAATTCAAGACCGAGGACGAGTACCGCGAGAATTCGCTGCTCCTCGCCGACATCGAACACGTCCTGCATGAGGAGGAGATGCCGCCCGACGACGCGAAGCAGCCGCCGGAAGCCGATCGCAAGCTGCTCCTCGACTGGGCGCACGGGCTGCTCAAGGCGATGGAAAACGCCGCCCCCAACGATCCCGGCATCGTTGTCATGCCGCGCCTCAACCACCGCGAGTACGATTTCGTCGTCCGCGATCTCACCGGGCGCAACTTGAAGATGGGGCAGTTTCTCACGGCCGACTCCGGCGGCGGCGAAGGCTTCCTCAACGTCGGCGCCGCGCTCCCCATGCAGGTTGGCAACTTCGAGAGTTTCCTCGCCACGGGCAAGAAACTCCTCGGCCACGCGCGCATCCTGCCCAACGCGGGTTTCGTATGGTTCGAGGCCCCGCAGCCCCCCGGGAACACCCGCGAAGAACTCGCTGCGGCGCTGAAACTCGCCCGCGAAGATTGGTTCACGCTCCAGGCGCGCCGTGAGGTCGGACGGCAGGGCGCCGCCGCCGGCAAGCTCAAGCTCTCCCTCGCCGGCGCCTATCTTGAAGCCGCCTGGCGCTACAAGCACCGCGCCGCGCTCGGCCAGCCCCAGGCCACCTTCGAGGAGATCGCCGCCGCCTACGAATTCCCGCTGTTCCCCGGCTCCGTCGAAAAAGCCTCGCGCGTCATGGGCCGCGACCGCTCGGAACCGATGTTCGCAAAGTTCGCCGACAATCCCATGGCCGCGCGCTGGGTGGAGAGGTTCGACGCCCTTCCCGCCCCCGCGTCGCCGTCGGACAAAACCGCCGCGCGCGAGGGCATCCGCGAAATGGAGAAGTGGCGCAAGGAAGTTGTTTCCTGGGTCACAGAATTCGCCCCCCGATTCACGCCCCTTGAGGCCAAACGCGAACACGCCGACAGCCAGGCGGTTCGCGGGCGCGTCGCCCGCGGCGAGCACCCTTACCTTCTCGACCTCACCACGATGAAGGGACGCGGCCTGCTGTTGTGCGTCTCCACGCAGTGGGACGGTCCCGACGGCGATTGCGTGCTCTGGCGGGACGGCGTGTTCGAGATGGAGGACGGCCGCAAGGTGGCGTGGCAGGACGCCGTCCCCGAGTTCACCGACCAGGATGGCCGCACGGTCCGCTTCGGCGGCCATCCCGCGGGCGCCACGCTTCCGCCGGGAGCGGTGGGGATGGGCTCCGGCGGGTACCTCAAGTTCACCGTGCCGGACGGCGCAAGGCGGTTCGAGGTCCTCTTCCAGTTCGATCCCCAACACGGCGCTTCGTCCACCGTCCAGTCCATGATCGTCGAAGAGCCCCCCGCCAGTTTCGAAGGGTTCACCGCGCGCTTCACGTACGGGCGCGAGCTCAACGATCCCAAGATCAGCAAAACGCGCAACGCCCTCTCCATGCTCGCCGAATGGGACACCACCAACGAGGGCTATATCAAGCCCCGTGCGGCGATGGTTTGGAGCAACACCAGCCCCGCCATCCGCGGCGCCCTTGGCATCACCGACAAACCGGTCCGCTGGGAGCGGGAACACCTGCTCTCGGCCACCCACGACGACGTCCTCACCCGCGCCCCCGAAGCCGCCCGCGCCGAACTCCGGGAGATCGAGAATCTCCTCCAGGATTTCGCCGTTACCGCCGGGACACCGGCCCTCGATCTCGAGCCCCAGGCCCGCGCCCTGCTCGCCGGTTTCGCCGCCCGCGCCTGGCGCTGCGAACCCTCCCCCGCCGAGCTCGACGCGCTGGCGGGCCTGTTCCGCACAAGCGCCGGCGGCGACGCGAGCTTCGAGGGGGCGCTCAAACAGCCGCTTGCCGCCGTGTTGATCTCCGTCCCCTTCCTTTACCGGTTCCAGGAAAGCAAGGGCGCCGCCGAACCCTATCCCATTTCCGGCATGGAACTCGCCACGCGCCTCGCGTTCCTGCTCTGGTCGTCCCTTCCCGACCAGGAGCTTCTCGACCTGGCCGCCGCCAACAAACTCGGCCAGCCCGGCACGATCGAGCAACAGGTCCGGCGCATGCTCGCCGATCCCCGCGCCGCGGGGTTCATCGACCAGTTCGTTGGCATCTGGCTGGAGTTCGCCGATTTCGCCACGTTCAGCGGCCCGGATGCCGAAAAGTTCAAGACCTTTACCGGCCCCCTGAAAGAGGCCATGTTCGATGAGGCGGCGCTCTTCTTCCTGGACCTCTTCCAAAACGACAAACCGCTGACCCTTGCCCTGGACGCCGACTACACCTTCCTGAACGAGACCCTCGCCAAACACTACGGCATCGCCGGCGTCACCGGCTCCGAAATGCGCCGCGTCCCGCTCACGGACGGGCACCGCGGCGGCATCCTCGCCATGGGCGCCTTCCTCACGAAAAAGTCCGCGCCCCTCCGCACCAGCCCGGTCAAGCGCGGCGTCTGGGTGTACGAACAGATATTGGGCCAGAAGCTGGGCGAGCCCCCGCCCAACGTGCCGCTGCTTTCCGACGACGAGAAAAACGAGGCCGGCATGACCATCGCCCAACAGCTCGCCGCGCACCGCGACAACCCCGCCTGCCGCGATTGCCACGCCAAGTTCGACGCGCTCGGCATCGCCCTGGAAAACTTCGACCCCATCGGCCGCTGGCGGACGGATATTGAGGGCGCGCCGGTGGACGCCACAGGCGGACTCGCCGGCGGGAAGACCCTCACCGGATTCGCCGATCTGCGCGCGCATGTGATCGCCGAAAAGGACGAGTTTGTCGCGGCCTTCTGCCGCAAACTTCTGAGTTACGCCCTGGGGCGCGCCATCCTTCCCTCCGACAAACCCCTCCTTTCGGAAATGGCCGCCGACATGCGTGCCGGCGGGTACAAACCCTCCGTCGCCCTGAACAAGGCCGTCAACAGCCGGCAATTCCGCTTCCGCCGCGACGACATCGAGTCCGCCACCGCCGCCGCCACCGGCCCCAACACCAAACCAAACCTCACCGCCAACCGGAGCAGCCAGCCATGAACCCCACCCCGATCACCCACGATTCTTACATCCCCGCGCCCACACGCAGGACTGTCCTGAAAGGCCTCGGCGCCTCCCTCATGCTGCCCTGGCTGGAAAGCCTCTCCTGGGCCGCCGGCGCCAACAGCCCCAACACCGCCCCGCGCCGCTGGGCCTGCCTCATCTTCGCCAACGGCGTCAACCAGGCCCATTGGTGGGCCAAAGGCGCGGGCGCCGCCATGGAACTCTCCCCTTCGCTCGAAGCGCTCAAACCGTTCCGCGAGAATCTCCTGTTCCTCGACAATCTCCATCTCTTCGACGACACCGTCGGCGTCCACACGCCCTATTTCACCAACTTTCTCGCCGGCGAAAAACTGCGCACCGGCTCGATCCCGGACCTCGCCGAGTCCGTGGACCAGTTCATGGCCCGCACGATCGGCATCGACACCCCCGTTCCCAGCATCGTCCTGGGCACCGAACCCGCAAGCTACGGCCTCTCCGGAGGCAGCCCCTCCATCTACGGCGCCACCATGTCCTGGAGCTCCAAGACCACGCCCATCCCCCCCGAAGTCTTCCCGCGCCAGGCCTTCGACCGCCTCTTCGACACCTCCGCCCTCGCCCGCGACCGGTCGATCCTCGACTTCGTCAAGGACCAGGCCGGCGGCGTCCGCCGCAAACTCGACGCGCGCGACAAGGACAAACTCGACGAATACCTCACCTCCATCCGCGAGATCGAACAACGCATCGAGAAAGCCACCGCCGAAGACCGGTTCGAAGGCTGGCGCCCCTCCCTGGAAAAACCCGACATGGAGCGCCCGCCCGACGGCAAACCCCAGAACGTCCCCGACCACATCCGGCTTATGCTCGACATCCTCCTCCTCGCCCTGCGCATGGACAAGACCCGCATCGCCACGATGATCTTCCAAAAGGATATCACCGGCATGTCCTTCAACTTCCTCCCCGGCGTCAGCAACACCGGCATGCACACCATTTCCCACCACCGCAAACGCCCCGAATTGCTCGGCGAATACCAGAAAATCAACCGGTTCCACGTGGACATGCTCGCCTATCTCCTGGAAAAGATGAAGGGCGTGGACGAAGGCAACGGATCGCTCCTCGACAACACCATGCTGCTCTTCGGTTCCACCATGCGCGACGGCGACGTCCACGACGCCAATGATCTCCCCCTCCTCCTCTGCGGCGGGCGCAACTGCGACATCCAATCCGGCCGCGTCCTCCGCTTCGAGAAACTGGAAGACCGCCGCCTCTGCAACCTTCACCTCGCCCTCGCCCAGCGCATGGGCTGCCCCATCGACCGCTTCGGCAACAGCCATTATCCCCTCCCGCGTTTGGCGCGAACGTAGCCGCCCGCCTCCGCAAAGCGCCCCGGCGTTCCTCCCTCCCTTCCCCTCTCGACATTCAGAACCCCGCCGCGCTATCCTTTCCCATGCCTTTCGCCGCGGCCCCGCCGCCGCCGCCCCCGCCCAATATCGTGGTGGTCCTCGCCGATGATCTCGGCGCCTGCGACCTCGGCTTCTACGGCAGCCAGGACGCCGAAACCCCCAACCTCGACGCCCTCGCCCGCGCCTCCCTCCGCCACGAGGCGTTCTATGTCGCCCCCGTCTGCGCCCCCACCCGCGCCTCCTTCCTCACGGGCCGCGACCACCTGCGCACCGGCGTCGCCCACGTCCACGGCGGCAAGGATTATCTCGACCTGTCCGAAACCACCGTCGCCCAGGTCCTCAAGGCCGCGGGCTACGCCACCGGCATGTGGGGCAAATGGCATAACGGCGCCGCGGACGGATACCTGCCCCATCAACGCGGCTTCGACGAGGCGCTCACACTCCGCCTCTACAAACACCGCGGCCCAGCCGGCCGCCTCAACGGCGCGGAAACGCAGTTCCCCGGACGCTGGGCCGACGACGTCATCACCGAACGTTGCCTCGACTTCGCCGCCAGAAACCGGGATCGCCCGTTCTTCGCCTTTGTCGCCTCCATGACGCCCCACGGGGCACTGGACGCGCCCGAGGACGAGGTCCAACGCCGCGTGGCCGCCGGCATGCCGCGCAACCTCGCCCTCCTCAACGCCCAGGTCAGCCTGCTCGACCGCGCCGTCGGACGCCTGCTCGCCGGCCTCGACGCCCTCGACACCGGCGGACGGCCCACGATCGTGCTCTTCTTCTCCGACAACGGCCCCGCCATGAATGAAGGCGGATTTTCCGACGCCGAACGCGCCCGCCGCAACACGACCGGCTGGCGCGGATGGAAAGGCGACGTCTGGGAAAACGGCATCCGCTCCCCCCTGTTCCTCCGCGCTCCCGGCCGGTTCCAACCCGGAACCGTCACGCAACCGGCCGCGGTCATCGACCTGCTCCCCACCTTTGCCGCGTGGGCCGGCGCGCCGCTCCCCGCGCGCGGCAAACCGCTCGACGGACGGGACATCACCCCCATGCTCCGCGGGGAAGCCATGCCCGACCGCCCCGTCTTCACCTGGGTTCATCCCGCGATTCCCCCCGCCGAAGGCCGCGGCCCAAGCCGCGCGCTCCAGGACGAGTACCATCCCGTGCAACCCGAGGAAAAGCGGGCCATGCCCGCCAAGGACCAGGTCATGTGCGTCCGCGACGGCCCCTGGAAACTCGTCCGCAACGGCAACATCAACACCCCGAACGCCCCCGCGCCGCGCGAGGAACTTCACGACGTCGCCGCCAACCCGCTCGAACGCGAGGACCAGCTCCCCGCAAACCACGGCCAGGCCCGCCGCCTCCGGGACATGCTGGACGACTGGTGGCGGGGCATCCTCGCCGAGCCCGCCTCCTTCCAACAACCCGAAATGCTCCTTCCGGCGGCCGGCGCCGCGGCCTTTCCCGCGGTCACCGCCTGCCGCCTCTCCGCGCGCCTGCGCAACGGGGTCGGCGCGGTCACCGGCTTCGCCCATGCCGGCGACACAATCGCATGGCGCATCCAAAGCGCCGCCGCCCGGCCATGGACCCCATCCTTCACTTGGAGCAAGAACGCCGCCCCCCCGCCCGGCGCCCGCTTCCGCGTCGCGTGCGGCGGCTCGGAAACCGGGGGAGTCGCGCGGGAAAACGGCAAGATCACATGGGAATCGCCCATCGAGATCGACGCCGGCCCCGCGACACTCGAACTGGTCCTCGGCGAACTCCCGGCCGGGGCGGCCCCGTTCAGTCTGGCCGGCGTCCGGCTCGATCCGGCGCCTTGACCGGCGCCGAAGCGCGGCCACTCTGCCTCGCCGCGACGACCAACTCTTGATTCCGGAAATTTTCTCCGACCCTGGACTCGCGTTCCCGCCCGCGACGGCCCCGGTCGGAACGCCTTGGGTCTGGCTTGAAAGGGTGGCTCGGCGTGACTGGGCGGCCGGTTTCCCGGCCGGGTCCAACTCCCCCGCGAATCCGCGCACTCGGTCAATGACCGTATCCCAAGCCCAGTCCACACGAAGCGACACCCCACCCACCTCTTCCAGGATTTCCGCCGGACAGCCCGCCTCGGCCACCCGGCGCCGCCACCATTCGCCGCGCCCATCCCGGTCATGCCCTGGAACCAGAATCCGCAACTGAGCCGGACCGGAAGCCAGCCATCGGGCCGCGGCGATGGCGTCGATTTTGCCCGGAAACAACAAGACCATGGGAACGCCACCTGGCGCGGCGGCCCCGCTGACGCCGCTTCCCGCGACAAGCGCCAACGAGAATCCGCCGCCGCAAGCCACCGCGGCGGGCGATCCGGCGACGGCCACGTTCCAGCCCGTGGCGCGTGCCAGTTCCCGCACCCGTTTCCCGTAATCCCGGCCCAGGACCTCCCGGTCGGGAACGATCGCCAAACGGAAAGTCCTCGCCGGTCCTCGCGGTTCGACGGATACCGCGTCCGCGCTCAAATGCCGGATGCGTTCGGCGGCGCGGGCGTTGCACCAACACCCGGAGATCGCAATGGCGGCGGCGGCCACGATCCCGGCCGCGGCGCCTCCAAGCGGGGCGGCAAACCCCCGCCCTGGCGTTGCCCGCCCGGAAGCCGCAAGGAGCGCAATCGCGCCGGCTACGGGAATCCAAACCAACGGTTCTTCGTGAACCGTGCTGAAAAGGCCCGCAACCGCCGAGGCCGCAAGGCTTCCCCAGGCGCCGGCGCGCGCCCAATTCGCGGAATTCCCCGTTCGCCGCGCCCCAGCCCAAATTCCGAATCCGGCGGCGCCGGCCACGGCTACGGCGAGCAAAGGCAATCCCCCTTCCGCGCCCAGGGTCAGGTAACTGTTCACCAGGGTTCGGTATCCTTCGGCCGCCGCCGGGTCCTGGTACCAATTCATGAACACCTCCCCGGAACGCCCCCACCCGTGCCCGAGCGGGCGGTCCACAATCATCCGCAGGCCACCGGCCCACAAATCGAGGCGGTTCAGAATGGAACGGTCTTCCCCGCCGCCGGGCGCAAAACGGGCGGCCGGTCCCGAGCCGCTGAGGGCAAACATGGCCCCGCCAACCGCCAACGCGACCGCCAAGGCCCCCCGGCAGCGCCAAAGCCCGCCCGCCGCCGCCAACGCCAAGGCAACGCCCGCACCCCCCGCGACGAGCCCGCCACGCGACGCCGTTTTAAAAAGCACAAACCAGAGGATGCCGAGCGCGGCCGCCGCGGCCGGCAGCAACCAACGCCTCGGGCGCCGGTCCGCGCCTCCATTACCCTCCGTCCCATCGACCCACCCGCACCGCACCGCGCCAACCGCAAAGGGAATCAGCGCCGCGACGATGGCGGCCGCCTTGTTCGGATTGTCCAAGCCCAGCGCCCATCGGACCTCTTCGCCGGCGTAGAAGTTCACCATGCCTCATCCTCCGGGGGCGGCTCCGGCTCCCATGGAAAGAAGGCGGGCCGGTTGCGCGCCTCCTGATAGCGCGCTTTCCCCTTCCCGAAATCAAAGGCGAACCAGCCATCGCTTCCGGCCCCCACCTGCCCCTCCACCAAGCCGCCGAACGACGAGCGGTTCCCGGCCGCAATCACAAACGGCCCCGCGCCCAGCCCCAAGGCGGAGCCGTCCGGCTCCGGATGGTACAAGTCCCGGCCCATCGTGGGTTGCAGGCGCCCGCCGCACGGCACCATCACGCAGGCCTCAAATGGCTCCGTTTCCAAGGGCACGGGACACATCCAAACCCGCCCGACCGGCGCATAGGCCCGTGTCACGTTTATCGGTTCGTCCGGTCCCGCCACCACGTACACCCATTTTCCCGCAAACCGCGCGCGAAGGCGCGCGCCATGGTCGGAAACCTCCGCGGCCTTCCCGGCGCCCCGGACCGCCAAGGCGTAAGACGGCACCCAAGGCTTCCAATCCTTCGCGTCCCTGAACTCCAGCCACATCTTGCCCCCCTGTTCCCCCCTCAGCACCGGCGCATAGACCAGCCGCGCGGCCACACCCACACTTCGCAACGCCGCAACCCCAAGAATCGACGCGTCCACCTCGGTCCCAAACCCGCCGCGCCACGTCGTCAGCGGGTCCAAATCCCCACGCAACCCCAATGGATAGGTCTCTTCCCCGTCCAGCAGCTTGACCCTCCCGCCAATCCATGCAAACACCCGTTCCGCCGCCTCCGCCGCGGTCGCCGCGGCGCCGCCGGTTCCCTCCAGCTCAGCCTTGAGCGCCGGCCGCCAGCCCGCGCGGCTGGTCAACTCATACCGGATGCGAAGCGGCAACAGATAACGCCGGAACGCGTCCTCCGGCATCTGCCCGTAATACCGGCCGCGCACCTCGTTCGCCAGCCTCACATGCTCCAAAAAAACAGCCGGCGGAACACTCGCCCTGTCCAGCGCGCCAAAACTCTCGGCCAACGCCGTCACCGCCCCGGGCGGCAACCCCGCCAGCGCCTCCGCCCCGCCCGCCTCCCGCACCGTGGCCAAATACTGAAACGCCCCCGAACGCGCGCTGCCGTCGGTGAACTGGCCGCGGGCCGCAGCCCCCGCAAGAATCCACACCGCCACCCAGGCCACTTTCATTGCCGCCCTCCCTTCTCCTTCTTGCCATCCTTCCCCTTTTCCGCGGCCGCCTTCGCCAACAGTTTCGCCCTTTCCGGAAACTCGAAGACCGCCTCCGGTTTCGCGATTCCCGAAGCCGGCGAAACCGAAGCCGTGCGCCCGGCCTCCACCGTTGCCAGCGCCCATCGCACGCGCCCCCCGGCATCTACTGTCGCCAGATAAGGCGGCCCGTTCGGATTCGGCCCCAGGTCAAACAAGACCTTTCCCTGGCCATTTTCCTTTCCCATGGCCACCGCCCGCCACGCCGACCCGTTCCACACCAAAACACTGGCGGTTCCGCCCCGCGGCGCGGCCACTGCCAGGCGCCCGCAATCCTGGGTGTTCGTCGTCACCGGCACCGCCAAATCCCACCGCTCCGCGCCGATGATGTCCCGGACCGGCGCATACCCTGGCAGCGCATAGGAGGCCGCGTAGGGCCGGTTCAGCGATTTGGCCGCGGTCTTGTTGATTGCCATGAAATTGTCCCCCGTCGGGCCCGCCCCTTCCACCGAACGCCATATGCCCGCGGCCGTATCCCAATACTCCACCCAATAATGGTACTGCTCATGGTTGGTCCAAAACGCCGTGCCGCAAACCCGCGCCGGCACGCACACCGACCGCAACAACGCGGTGTAGAGCATGTTGAGTTCAAAACAGCGCCCCACCTTGGTGCGGTTCAGGATTTGCAGCGGGGTCTGGTCCCGGTTCTCCGTCACTTCAAACCACACCTTCCGCGGCGTCCACAACCACGCGTGAACCGCCCGCGCCGCTTCGTGGCTCCCCGCCGCCTTTTCCACCACCGGCTCCAGGATGTCCAGGAACAGCCCCCGCCACGCCTCCACGTCCTCTTCCGCCATCCGGTAGGGCAAAACCCACTCCCGCCACATCGCCTCGTCCACCTTGGCCCCCCAAGGCAGCCGTTGCCGCGCCCGCTTGGCCGCCCCGGCGTGGTTGTTCAGGATGTCCGCCGTCAGATTCACCAGATCAAATTGGTTCGCACGCCGGACCAGGAACTCGACCTCCGCCGCGTGCGGCCCAGCCAACGCCTTCTCCAACTCCGCCCGGTTGCCCCCGGCCCGTTCCAACGCCTCGCCCAGCTCCATCACCCCGCCCGCCGCCGCCTCCGCCACCCATCCAAACCCCGCTACCGCCAACCCAAGCGCCAACCCGCGCGCCAACGCCCGGACCCGCGCGCCCCGCGCGATCCCCGTGTCCATGCCCTTGCCCGCCATGCCCATCTCAATCTCCCGCGGGCGCTTTTGGCAACACATCCCCCGGCGCCGGCGCCAGACCTGGCGCCAACCCCCGAGCCGCGCCAGGCGCCCCTCCGCGCCTCTCGCCAAACGATGTCAACCGGCTCTTCCGCACATGCCCGTCCTGATCCACCTCCGCCAACGTCGTTCCCAGGATGTCCGTCACAATGAACCGCCACCGCCCCGGATCGGAAATCGCGGAGGCAAACACCGGCGACCCGCCGCTGATGTGCGGTTCCATCACAAACACCTCGTCGTTCCGCCGCAAAAGCGCCAGCCCGTCCCAAACCCACCGCTCCTCCACGCGCACCGCCCGCTGCGCCACGCTCGGTTCCAGCGGTTCCTCCTGTTCCCACCCCACAAAACGCGCCGCCCCAACCCACAACCGCTCGAACCACCGCGCGTCCCGCGTCCCCGCCCCCGCCTCAGCCTCCTTTTCCGCGCCCGCCGGCAAGCGCCCCTTCACCGCCATCTGCCCGTCCGGATAATAATCCCATGCCGCCGCCGCGCCGTCCGCGCCCGCGCTCTGCCGGATCACTTTGTCCAGCCACCCATACTCCTTCTTCACCACGCCCCCAGCGGCGTCCACCTCGGCCAGCCGCCCCGCCGCGTCATACCGCAGCGCCGCCGATTGCCCGCCTTTCGCCGTCCATCCCGTCATCTGATTCGCCGCGTTGTAGGCCATCTTTGTCACCGCGCCGTCGATCTCCTTTTCCACCAGGTTCCCCGCCGGATCGTACACGTACCGCTCAACCAACGGGCCCGCCGGCGCCGCACGCTCCATCGACACCTGCCGCAACGGCGCCCGGCCCCCGGACACCGCCGCGGGCGCGCCCGACCCCGGCGCCGCCGGCGCCCGCAACGCCACCAGCGCCAGACGCCCCGCCTTGTCATACCCGTACTCCCGCGTCTCGCCGTCCCACGTCCTCCGAACCACCTGCCCAGCCGCGTCCCATTCCATTCCCAGCACCAGCGGCGCGCCCAACGGCCCGCCCGCCACTTCCATCCGCGCCAGGCGCCCTGCCCCGTCGTAGGCGTAGTGCGCGCTCATGCCGTTCCCGTAGGCCCGCTCCGCAAGCCGGCCCTTGATGTCATACCGGTTCACAAGGATGTCCCGCCCGTTGCTTTCGACCCGCAACAGCCGCCCCTGGGAATCGTACTTGAACCCCGTCTGGATCAATGGCCGCCAGGACAGTTTCGACGACGCCCGCTTCTCCTCCGCCATCGCTTCGCTCAAGGTCACCTCGGTCTTCTGCCCCCGCCCATTGTACTTGTACCGGATCACCTGCTCCGGAAAGGCCTCCGCCTGCTCCGCCGCCTTCGGATCCCGCGTGTCCGACATCCGCAGCACCTCCAGCCTCCCAAGCTTGTCGTACTGCCGTTCCACACGAAACGTCGGGCTCCGCTCCAGCCGCACACGCCCGCGCGCATCATATTCGTAAACAATCTCCTCCCCGGGCGCCCCGTAGTCCACCCGCGCCACGCGGTCCTTCGCGTCATGCTCGTACCGCACCCGTTGCGCGCCGTTGCTCCTTTCCACCAGCCGCCCCAGCTCGTCAAAACGCCATGCCAGCGTCCCGCCCGCCCCGCGCTGCTCCACCATCCGCCCATGCGCGTCGTACCGGAATTCGATCCGGTTCCCGTTCCCGTCAATCTGCGCGGCCACCTGCCCCTTGTCCGTATACGCAAACCGCGTCTTTGACCCGTCCGGCAGCGTCTCCGCCACCACCCGCCCCTCCGCGTCCCGCTCATACCGCGTCACCCGCCCCAGCGCGTCCTTCACCGCCGCCACCGCCCCGCGCGCGTCCCGCTCGTACTGCGCCACTTCCACCCCGCCCCGCTTCACCGCCTCCACCCGCCCCAACGCGTCATACGCAAAATCCGTCCCCGCCTCGCCGCTCCCGTCGTCCTGCCCCACGATCCGCCCCCACTCGTCATACAC